>NZ_JBEOYD010000019.1:0-183914 GCF_040296885.1 Streptomyces sp. NPDC001980
CCGGACCGCTTCGACCCCGACCGGCCGGACAACCAGCACCTCGGCTTCGGCAGCGGCATCCACCTCTGCTTCGGCGGCCCACTGGCCCGCCGCGAAGCCCAGATCGCGCTGACCGAACTGGTCCGCCGCCTCGACGGCCCCACCCTGGTCACCGACCCGCCGCCGTACCGGCGCAGCCCCGTTCTTCGGGGTCCGATCCATCTGCAGGTCGAGCAGAACTGAGCGCTCCGACATGCCGTCTGCCGACTGCGGCGCCGTCGTGGCTGGTCGCGCAGTTCCCCGCGCCCCTTCGGGGCGCTGCGGTTCCCTCAACTCTCCTTAATTCCTGGCGCCGTGACCCTGTGGGTGCGCAGCCTCGACCGGGCCCTCAACCCGTCGGAAGCCACCAGCTACCGGTTCTACGTCAGTCCCACGCCGCCCACCATCACCCCGGCCGACCCGTCGCCCGAGTTCGGCGACACGACCACGTTCACGCTCCGGCCCGACGCCGCGCTCCAGTCGAAGAGCCCGGTCGTCAGCTACTCCGTGCACACCATCAACGGCCCGGGCGGCGACAAGACCTTCGACGTCGCGGCGGCGGCCGACGGCACCGCGACGACGGAGCTCACCATGGACGGCATCAACGGCGAGCATGTCGAGGTGACCAGCAGGAGCGCCAACGGCTGGGTCAGTGATCCGGCGTTCTGGGACATCGACTACGACACGACACCCACCGTCGCCTCCGACGTCTACCCCGAGAACGGTTCCGGCGGCGGTGCGGGCGTCCCGGGCACCTTCACGTTCACGCCGAAGGTGAAGGGCGTCGTCAGCTACACGTACACCTTCAACGCGGAGCCTGAGGTCACGGTCGCCGCGGGAGCCGACGGCACCGCGCGCATCGACTGGACTCCGGACTCGGCCGGTCCCTACGACCTCCAGGTCTACGCGACGACCCGCTCCGGCATCCAGCTGGTCACCTACGACTACTCCTTCACCGTGAACTGACCCCGCGAACCGGCTTCCTCACCTTCCCGTGCGTCCGGTGTCCTGCTGCGTGTCGATGCGGTATCCGGCGCCGGGGACGGTGGCGATGATCCAGGGTTCGCCGAGCCGCTTGCGCAGCGCCGAGACGGTGATGCGCACGGCGTTGGTGAACGGGTCGGCGTTCGCGTCCCACGCGCGTTCCAGGAGTTCCTCGGCGCTGACGACTCCACCTTCGGCGCCGACGAGGACTTCGAGGACGGCGAACTGCTTCCGGGTCAGCGCGACATACTGCCCGTCCCGGTAGACCTCCCTGCGGAACGGGTCCAGCCGCAGTCCCGCGATCTCCCGTACGGGGGGCCTGCTGTGGGCGCGTCTGCGGTCGAGCGCTCGGAGCCTGAGCGCCAGTTCCTGGAGCTCGAAGGGTTTCGTGAGGTAGTCGTCGGCGCCGAGTTCGAAGCCGGACGCCTTGTCGTCGAGGCGGTCGGCCGCGGTGAGCATGAGGATCGGCATCCCGCTGCCGGAGGCGACGATGCGCCGGGCGATCTCGTCCCCCGACGGTCCGGGGATGTCGCGGTCGAGGACGGCGATGTCGTAGCTGTTGACGCCCAGCAGTTCCAGCGCCGTACCGCCGTCCCCCGCGATGTCGGCGGCGATCGCCTCCAGGCGCAGGCCGTCGCGGATGGCCTCCGCCAGATAGGGCTCGTCCTCCACGATCAGCACACGCATGCCATCGAGGCTACGAGCCGGCACCTATGGCCGGCGTATCGGAATCCGCATACGCGCCGGCAACACCGCGCCGCCTTGGCTGGAGGCATGTCCTACAGCGAACCAGCACGAACAGCGGCCGGTGCGGCCGGCGGACCACCGGGCCCGACCGCGCACCACCGAGGCGCCCGGGCCGCGGACGGGCGGCTGAGCGTCGGGCCGATCAGCGCCACCGAGCACCTGGCGTTCGTGCGGGCACAGCGGTCCGTCAGCTTCCTGCAGACCCCGGCGTGGGGCCGCGTCAAGACCGAGTGGCGCAACGAGTCCCTCGGCTGGTTCGACGGCCGGCGGCTGGTCGGTGCCGGGCTCGTCCTGCACCGCCCGGTGCCGCGGCTGGAGCGCTTCACGCCGGCCTACCTGTCCGGCGGGCCCGCCGACCCGGTCGGCGCCCACGTGACCGGCGGGCTCCGGGACGCCGGCTGGCTGCCGCAGAGCCCCGGGGACGGCTTCGGGGTCGGGCATCCGCAGTTGGTTACCGCCCGCAACGCGCCGTGGACTGCTTTCTGCGCTGGTCACAGCAGCCGGAGGACGGCCGGACGAAACCGCGGCACTATCCGAACATCGACAGGGCCCAGATGTTCGACAGGGGATACGTGGCCGCCAGGTCGGGCCACAGCCGGGGAAGCACCGTCGACCTGACCCTGTACCACCTGGCCACGGGTGACCTCGCTGCCATGGGCGGCGGCCATGACCTGATGGATTCGATCTCACATCACGGAGCGCAGGGGATCACGCGGGCCGAGGCGGCGAACCGGCAGTGTCTGCGCTCGGTCATGGCGGCCTCCGGTTTCGGCTCGTACGCGTGCGAGTGGTGGCACTACACGCTGAAAGACGAACCTCATCCGGACACCTATTTCGATTTTCCCGTCACCTGCTCGACCGCCTCCGGAATGACCTCACCGCTCCGGGGAACCCGGCAACCCGACAGAGATCACAGAGCTCATGGAACGCACTAGGAGGTACGGTCATGATTGCTCTCGGCATCATCCTGCTCGTCGTCGGATTCTTCACGGGCATAGCGATCCTGTGGACGCTGGGCATCATTCTGCTCGTCGTCGGGGCCGTCTTCTGGATCATGGGATCCATGGGGCACGCGGTCGCCGGCCGACGTCACTACTGGTGAGCGTGACAGCGTTCTGCCACCCGGCTGTCAGGAGGTGAGGACCGAGATGCCGTCTCCCAGCAGCTTCAGCCCGAGGACGAAGAACAGGACCGCCATCACGGCCACGTTGTGCTGAGCCGCCCAGTCCTTCCAGTTGCCGAGCGTGGTCCTGGCCCGCTCGCCCCCGAGCAGGAAAACCCCCAGTGGGACGAGCAGACCGAGGGTGGCGATCACGACGAAGACCGCCAGGGCCCCGATCTGCTGCCCCACCGGCAGTCCGGCCGAGCCGATCGCGGCGCCCGCGGCGATCGTCAGCGGGGCGTTCTTCGCGTTGAGCGCGGCCAGGGCCACTCCCAGTGCGAAGACCTTGACCGGGGTGAGGCGGTCGATGGCGCTCATCCACTTCGGCAGCCGGGCCTGTGAGGGGTCCCTCGGGCGCCGGTGCCACTGCAGGGCACCGAAGACGACGAGGAACAGGCCAAGGGCGAGCTTGAGGGCGCCCACCCAGGTGGCCGGGTGGCTGTGCGCGGAGGCGTGCGCGGGGGAGGCGATCGCCAGCATGATCGCGCCCAGCACCGCGAGCCCCAGGATCCAGCCGACGGTGAAGAGGACGCCGTTGAGGCGTCCCCGGGGCGTGGCGAGGATCAGGATGATCGCGATGATCGGGAGCGGGCTGACCGCGACGGCGGCCGCGAAACCCAGGACGTCACCGAGAACCGCGCCCATGGTTGCCTCCGACGTACTCGGCACACTCCATCACCTCCATCCTCCTGCGCCCGGCCGGATCTGTCCTCGGGAGCCTGCCGGGCGCCCGGGCCGCACGTCGTGAAGGTCAGCTCCGGGAGCTGTCGCAGAGGTCGAGGATCCTGCTGAACGGCCTGCGGAGCACCACGGCCATCGGCTCCCTGTCGGCCTCGGCGTACCGGGCCAGTCCGGCGCGGGCGGCGGCCGTGTCGGCGCGCGGATCCCGCCCCGCGAGGATCGCCTGCAGGGCGCGCCCGGTGGCCTCGGCGACCGGGAGGAGAGCGGCCCGGGCCCGGGAGAGCGCCGGGGCGGGCCCGTCGCGCACGCTGAAGAACTCGGCCTCGGCGGCCAGGGAGAGGAGTTGGGGCACTGCCCGGACGGCGAGGTCGATCCGGTCGCCCAGTTCGGTCACCTCGGCGCGGTGGCGCCGCCGCAGCGGATTGAACCGCATGGCCTTCTCCGCCTCCCGGGCCTGTATCCCGTAGCCGCGCAGCCGGTCCGCCGCCGCCTGTGTCGCCGCCCGGTTCGCGCGGGCCGCGTCCGGTGACCCGATCGCGCGCGTGCTGTCCACGAGGCCCTCCGTGAGACCGTCCGCGCACTCCCGGGCCAGCGCCGCCACCTCCCTGCGGGGGTCCCGCGGCCAGAGCACCGGAGCGAGGACGGCGGTGACGGCACCGCCCAGCGCGTTCTCCCACAGCCGGGCGACGCCGTACGACTCCGGCGAGGGGTTGGCGAAGACCAGCAGCGAGGTCACGGCGACCTGCACGTTCAGCGTCGTCCCGGAACTGATCACGGTCCCGCAGAGCAGGGCCAGCCCGATCACGACGGCGAGGACGAGCGTGCTCGGCCGGAAGAGGCCGACCACGATGACGCCCAGGGCCACGCCGGCCATCACGCCGAGGATCCTCAGCAGCAGTGCCGTCAGGGACGAGGCGGAATCACCGCGCAGGCACAGCAGCGGAACGATGGCGGCGAACACCGGCGGCTGGTCGGCACCGGCCCACAGCGCCGTCTGCCAGCAGAGCACCGCGATCACCAGGATCCGGGCCGCCGTCGGCCCCTGCACCCGGAGCCTGCGGCCCACCCGCGCCCACGGGGAAACGCCCGTCACCTGCCCACTTTAGGCACACGTCACGACCTGTCGCCCTCCGGTGACACCCCGTGGCATCGAGTCGGCTCAGTCGCGCGCGGAGGCCGGCGTGATCGGCTGAAGGAGCCGTCGTGGGGTGTTGATCGCGTCGGAGACGGGGTCGCCGCCGGTGCCTGCCGGCCGGTGGCCGGGGCCGGGTTCGATCCGGATCTCCGGGACCGGGACGGCCGTACCGCAGTCCCGGCAGCGCCCTTCGGGGTCGAGGAGTCCGCCGTCCAGGTCGTGCCGGAGGAGGCGCTTGACCCCGTTCGGGGAGTAGAAGGCCTCGCCCCAGTTCATCAGGGCGCGCACGGCCGGCCACAGCGCGACGCCCTTGTCCGTCAGCCGGTACTCGACGCCGGCGGCCCCGTCGCTCTCGCGGCTGAGCACGCCCTCCTGGACCAGCGACTTCAGCCGGCTGGTCAGGACGGCCCGCGGGATCCCGAGCTGGGTGGCGAAGTCGCCGAACCTGCGCACCCCGTAGAACGCGTCGCGGACGATCAGGAGCGTCCACCGCTCTCCGACGACCTCCAGCGTGCGTGCGAGGGGGCAGTTCCCGTCCGCGTAGGTGTTGGGGAGGGTCATGCCCGCAATGCTACCAGCGGCGGTTCACTCACTGAACTGGCGATGCTACGGTGTTCACCAGGAGCAGTTCAGTCACTGAACCAGCGGGCTGGACTGTGTCGACCGTGAGGAGAGCGGCCCATGTACCAGTTCCTCGTTTCCTTCACCGTCCGGCCGGACCGCCGCGACGACTTCGTCCGGGCGGCCCGCAGGACCGCTCGTGACTCTCTCGCGAACGAGCCCGGCTCCCATCGCTTCGAGGTCATCGCGGACGAGGAGAACCCGGACGTCTTCTACCTGAACGAGGTCTACGCGGACGTCGACGCGTTCGAGGCGCACGCCGCCGGCCCGTACTTCGCCGCGTTCTTCGCCGAGGCCGGCGCGTACGCCGAGGGCCCGACGTGGCTCATGAGGGGCAACCTCGTCGGCGACAAGGCCACCGCCTGAGCCACCGGCCACGCAGCCGTCATCCACGCAGCCGATTTCCACGCAGCCGATATCCACGAAAGACGAGGCGCATCATGTCGTCGTCCGTGCTCATCACCGGTGCGTCCAGAGGCATCGGCCGGGCCATCGCCGTCGAGCTGGCGGGCCGGGGCCACCGGGTGGTCGCCACCGCCCGCCGGCCGGAGACCCTGGCCGACCTCCCCGTCGACCGGCGGCTGCGCCTCGACGTCACCGACCAGGAGAGTGTCGACGAGGCCGTCCGGGCCGCCGGTGACATCGACGTCCTGGTCAGCAACGCCGGCGACACCATCCGCGCGCCCCTGGAGAGCGTCCCGCTCGCGGAGGTCGAGCGGCTCTTCCAGCTCAACACCCTGGGTGCGCTGCGGGTGACCCAGGCCGTGCTGCCCGCCATGCGGGAGAGGAGGGCGGGCCGTCTCGTCTTCGTCTCCAGCATCCAGGGGCGCCTGGTGCTCCCCCTGATCGGTCCCTACGGCGCCAGCAAATGGGCGCTGGAGGCGCTCGCCGAGACGCTCGCCCTGGAGACGGGCCACTTCGGCGTCAGAGTGAGCGTCGTACAGCCCGGCGCGGTCTCCTCGGGCGGCGCCGAGCGCGCCAGGGTGTTCCTGGGGGAGGACGATCCCTACGCCCCGCTCGCCGCGGCGCTGCCCGTGCTCCGCGGCGAACTCGTCACCCCCGAGGAGGTGGCAGCCACGGTGGCCGACACGATCGAACATCCCGAACCCCCGCTGCGCGTCCCGGCCGGCGCACCCGCCGAGCGGATCCTGCGGGCCCGCAAGGAGGCACCGGAGGACGCGCCCTTCCTGGCGGCCGAGATCGGTTGGTAGGCGTTCCCGCGTTCCGTCCGGCCTACCCGCGGCGGCGGACCGCCGCGGCCTGTGGCAGGTTGTCCGTGCCGCCCAGGACGACGACCTGGAAGGCGGCGCGGAGATAGGCGGTCACGAAGCGGGAGATCCTGCGGGTGCTGCGCATGGCGGGTCACCTTCCTGCCGGGGCGGTCCGAGGGCCGGTGCTGCGAACGAGTGCCGGTGCGTTCGTCACCAGTTGATGGCGTCGTCCATCGACTGCTGCCAGTACGTGACCTTGAGCGAGTCGTCGACGTAGACGCCCTTCGCGGGCAGCGACGGGTGGGCGCCCGTGCCGACGCTCTCGTTGCCGGAGCGGCCGTGGAAGTAGACGTCCAGGGAGTTGACGGTGTGGCCGTTCGTGCCGCTGCCGTCGGTGGCGGACAGGTTCACCGAGGCGTAGCCGGACTCGCCCGGCGCGAGCGTGACGACGGCCTGCGGCTGCGAGTCCTCGATCACCGGGGGGACGGACTGGGCCTCGCCGAAGCGGACGGCCGGGTAGAAGTAGAGGTAGCAGGTCCTGCTGCCGGTGTTGGTCACCGTGAGGAGCATGTGGTTCACCGGGCGGTTCAGCGGGGCCGCGACCGTCTTGGTGTTGGACCCCTCACAGGTGACCGGCTTGCCGGCCGAGGTGGGCGCCTTCGCGGCGGGGGTGCCCGCGGCGGACTTCGGCGTGCCGGTGGTGGTCCCGGCCTCCGGGGCGGAGGTGGCGGAGCCGGAGGACGGAACGGAGGACGGAGCGGAGGAAGAGGCGTGCGCGGTGGGGGTGGTGGCCGCGACGCTCTCGGCGTGGACGCCCGTGCCGTCGTTGCACGCGGTCAGGGACAGCGCGGCGAGTGCGACGGTCGTGGCGGCGCCGGCGAGACGGATGCGGGAGGTGCGGAGGCTGGACATGTGGACGTGCCCCTTCGGTGTTCGGGTGGCGGTGGTGATTGGATGACCGAAGCCTGCGCGGCGATCTGTCCCAACTGCCAGGCACGGCGGGCAGTTGGGGACACTGGAACGCGGAAACGGGCTCCGACCAGGGCGAACACCGTGGCCCTGGAACGTGGGACTGGAACGCGAGGGGATGGGGGAACGGGTGTCAGGGGCAACAGGGGCCGACGCGACGGAGGCGTTCGCGCTGCTGCTGCGCGAGCTCAAGGACCGCTCGGGGCTCAGCTACGGGGTGCTCGCCAAGCGGCTGCACATGAGCACGTCGACGCTGCACCGGTACTGCAACGGCACGGCGGTGCCCGTCGAGTACGCACCGGTGGAGCGCCTCGCACGGCTCTGCCGGGCGACGCCGGAGGAGCTGGTGGAGCTGCACCGGCGCTGGATCCTGGCGGACGCGGCACGGGGGAGCCGGGCGGACCAGGCCACGGCGACGGGTGCGCCGCAGAAGGCCGATGCCACTGCGTCACCCGGACCTGGCGACGGCGGTGAGCCGGTCGCCGTCGGCTCCGACGCGCCCGGAGTCGGCGACGGCGGTGAGCCGGTCGTCGTCGACCTGCCGCGGGAGCCCGCGGCGCCGCGTCGGCGCCGTACCGCACTGATCGCCTCCGTCGCGGTGGCCGCCGTGCTGGGGGCCGTCGTGTTCGCCGCGCAGCTGTCGCTCGGCGGCGGGCACGGCGGCGCGGGCGACCAGCAGGCGGCCGGCGACGCCGCCGCCGTCAGCGGTACACCGGATACCGGGAAGACGTTCCTCTCCCCGCCCCCGAGTGCGACCGGACGCAAGCCCTCCGCATCGGCCTCCGCCACCCCCACCGAGTCCGCGGGGACCGGCTCCGGCGGTTCGGCGGACGACGGCAAGCAGGGCGGCGGAGCCCAGGACACCGACGGCGGCACCACCGGCACCGCCGTCCCGCTCACCGTCAACACGCGTCCGTACGTCTACGACGACCCGTGCAGCCAGCACTTCCTCGTCGACAGCGAACCCGCGCAGGTCGGCCCGCCGGCGAGCGAGCAGGACGCCCCGCGCTGGGCCGCGGCGTACGGGGCGGTGTCCTCGGGCGAACAGGAGATCGCCCTCACCGTCCAGGGCACCGGCACGGAGACCGTCGTCCTGGAGGCGCTGCACGTGCGCGTGCTCAGCAAGGGCGCACCGCTCGCCTGGAACGACTACTCGATGGGCGTCGGCTGCGGCGGTGGCGTCGGGACCAAGTCGTTCGACATCGACCTCGACAACGGCAGCCCCATGGTCACCGCCAAGAACGGCCAGCGCGACTTCCCGTACAAGGTCAGCGAGTCCGACCCGGAGGTCTTCTACGTCTTCGCCCGCACCAAGGCCCACGACGTCCGCTGGGACCTCACCCTGGACTGGTCCAGCGGCAGCCGCCGCGGCACCGTCCACGTCGACAACGCCGGCACCGCCTTCCGCACCAGCGGCGACGCGGGCCGCCCGGGCTACGACTACCCGCTGGGCGGCAGCGAGTGGATCCCGCGGGAGGGGGGCTGACGGCGCGCGGCGCCGTCAGCTCACGTGTCGTAGCCGCCCGGACGCGGAGCGCGCCGGCGGCATGAACGGATGCGGCCCGGGGGTGATGGAGCCTTGCCGGTTTGGTGTTATATGAGCCCTATGCGCCATATGCTCCGGCAGCTGCGGTCCTCGTACGGGATACGCAGCGTTGCCGGTCAGATGTTCCTTCTGCAGGTCGGAGTCGTCCTGGTTCTCGTGGCGACGGCGGTCGCCGCCCTCCTGCTCCAGTCGCGGACCGACGCCGAGCGGGAGGCCCGGAACCGCACGCAGGCCGTAGCCTCCTCCGTCGCCGCGGACCCGACCGTGCGCCAGGAACTGGCCGGCGCCCATCCGACGGCCGCGCTCCAGCAGTTGGCCGAGGAGACCCGCCGGCACACCCACGTGGACTTCGTCGTCGTGATGAGCCCCGAGGGCATCCGCTACACCCATCCGAACCCCGCCGAGATCGGCCGCCGCTACATCGGCAGCATCGGGGCGGCGCAGCGCGGCGGCACCGTCACCGAGACGACGACCGGGACGCTCGGCCCCTCCGTCCGGACCGTCGTGCCCGTGACCACCGCCGAGGGCAAGGTCGTCGGGCTGGTCTCCGCGGGCATCACCGTCCACCAGGTGAGCCTGGCGGCCGCCCGGCAGGTGCCGCTCGTCGTGACGGGCACGGGGCTGGCGCTCGCGGCCGCCACCAGCGGCACGGCACTCATCGGCAGGCGCCTGTGCCGCCAGACGCGCGGTCTGGGGCCGGCGCAGATCACGCGCATGTACGAGCATCACGACGCCGTTCTGCACTCGGTGCGCGAAGGCGTCCTGATCGTCGACCGGCAGGGCCGGCTGCTCCTGGTCAACGACGAGGCGCGGCGGCTGCTGGGGCTGGCCGCGGACGTGGACGGCCGGCCCGTCACCGACCTGGGGATCGCCCCCAGGGCCGAGGAGTTCCTCGCGTCCGGCAGGCCGGCCACGGACGAGGTGATCGAGGTCGGCGACCGGCTGCTGGCCGTCAGCCAGCGCCCCACGGACGGGCCGCCCGGACCGGGCGGCTGGGTCGCCACCCTGCGGGACACCACCGAACTCACCGCGCTGACCGGCCGGATCGAGGTGGTCCAGGAACGGCTCACGCTGCTGTACGACGCCGGACTGCGCATCGGCACCACCCTCGACGTGACCCGCACCGCCGAGGAACTGGCGGAGTTCGCCGTGCCGGGATTCGCCGACTACGTCACCGTCGACCTGGCCGACACCGTGCTGCGCGGCGAGGAACCGGACGAGGCGGACGCGGCCCAGCTGCGCCGGGTCGCCCTGCACGGCATCCGGCAGGGCGTGCCGCTCTATCCGCCCGGCGCGCTCATCCACTTCGACCCCTTCACCCCGCAGGGCGAGGGCTTCGGTTCCGGGCGGATGGTGCTGGAGTCCGACATGGCGGCCTTCTCCGGCTGGCAGGCCCAGGACCCCGACCGGGCCCGCCAACTGGTGGCCTACGGCATCCACTCCATGATCGCCGCTCCGCTGCGGGCCCGCGGCGTGGTCCTCGGCGTGGCGACCTTCTGGCGTTCCAAGGAGCCGACCTCCTTCACCAGGGAGGACCTCTCACTCGCGGAGGAGCTGGTCGCCCGCGCGGCCACCAGCATCGACAACGCGCGCCGCTTCACCCGGGAGCGCACCATGGCGGTCACCCTGCAGCGCAGCCTCCTGCCGCACGCCCTGCCGGAGCAGAACGCGCTCGACGTGGCGTACCGCTACCTGCCGGCCGGGGCGGGGCTGGGCGGCGTCGGCGGCGACTGGTTCGACGTGATACCGCTGCCCGGAGCGCGCGTCGCCATCGTGGTCGGCGACGTCGTGGGCCACGGACTGCACGCCGCCGCCACCATGGGCCAGCTGCGCACCGCCGTGCACAACCTCTCGACGCTCGACCTGCCGCCCGACGAACTCCTCTGGCACCTCGACGAGTTGGTCACCCGCATCGACCAGGACCGGGACGGCGGAGGCGGCACCCGCACCCTCACGGGCGCCACCTGCCTGTACGCGATCTACGACCCGGTCTCCCGGGTGTGCGCCATGGCCAGGGCGGGTCACCTGGAACCGATCATCGTGCTCCCGGACGGCGACGCCCACCTGCCCGGCGTACCGGCCGGGCCGCCGCTCGGGCTGGGCGGGATGCCGTACGAGACGAGCGAGGTGCAGCTGCCCGAGGGCAGCGGCATCGTGCTCTACACCGACGGCCTGATCGAGGACCGGCGCGAGGACATCGACGAGGGCATCGAGCGCCTGCGCCGGTCCATGGCCGTGGTGGGACGCACGCCGGACCAGATGTGCCGGGCGGCCATGGACGCCATGCTGCCCGGGGCGTCCCGGGACGACGTGGCCCTGCTCGTCGCCCGCACCCGGGCGCTGGACGACGAGCACACCGCGTACTGGACCGTGCCGTCCGATCCCTCGGCCGTCGCCGGGGTCCGGGCCGCGGCCACCGACCTGCTGCGGGACTGGGGCCTGAAGGAGGAGGCGTTCACCCTGGAGCTGATCCTGAGCGAGCTGGTCACCAACGCCATCCGGCACGCGACGGGCCCCGTCGGGGTACGCCTGATCCACGACCGCTGCCTCATCTGCGAGGTCTCCGACGGCAGCAGCGTCTCCCCGCACCTGCGCCGGGCCGCCACCATGGACGAGGGCGGCCGCGGCCTCTTCCTGGTGGCCCAGTTCGCCGACCGCTGGGGGACGCGCTACACCCCGGCCGGAAAGGTCATCTGGACCGAGCAGTGGCTCGGCACGGGGTCCTGAACCGGCACGGCGCCGTCGCCGGACCGGTCCCGCGCAGCGGTTGCGCACCCGGTCCGTAGCCAAGAAGTATGCCCGGAGGTCGATGTCCCGCGATCAAGACCGGAGGCGGCGCGGTGAGCAAGCCGGAGCTGGAGTTCCATGTCCCCGACGGACCGTGGCGGACCCCGGCCGGTGCCGGTCCGGGGGTCGAGGAGCGCGTCCTGGCCGACGACCCCGAGCGCGGATCCCGTACCGCGCTGGTCCGCTGGGCGCCGGGCACGGACACCTCGGCGGACGGGGTGACCCGCCACGACTTCTGGGAGGAGGTCTACCTCGTCGAGGGGGCCCTGCACGACCTGACACTGGACCGCACCTTCACCGCCGGCATGTACGCCTGCCGCCCGCCCGGCATGCCGCACGGCCCCTGGACCGCCCCGGACGGCGTCACCATGCTGGTGATCACGTATCCCGCCTAGACGCTCCGCTGGAATTGCCGCGATGCGCCGTCGTTCGTCTGCGGCGCCGTCGTGGCTGGTCGCGCAGTTCGCCGCGCCCCTTCGGGCCGCGGGTCCCAGTGGTTGACGGTCCGCACGTAGTCGTAGACCACCGAGGCCGTCGCCAGGACGAGCAGCGGGCCGGCCACCCAGCGGTGCGTGGCCATCTCCAGCGGCAGCCAGCGGTAGGAGACCAGGAGCGCGGCGAAGACCGCCGTACCGTGGGCGACCAGCCGGACGCCCGAGCGGTCCCAGCCGCGGTCGAACGTGCGCAGGGCCGCCTCTACCGTGAGCGCGAACACCGCGCCGGCGAGGAGATCCGCGCCGTAGTGGTAGCCGAAGCCCAGCGTCGCGGTGACCGTGGCGACCAGCCAGAACGTGCCCGCCCAGCGCAGCGCCCGGGGGCCCCGCCGGGAGTGCACGAAGATCGCGGTGGCCCACGCCGTGTGCAGGCTGGGCATGCAGTTGCGCGGGGTGAACCCGTCGTACGACACGGGGTGCGGGGCGGTGATCCGCGGCACCGTGCGCGGCCACAGGTCGGGGACCGGCCAGTGCCCGCCGTGCGGCGGCCGCTCCGGCCAGAGGCTGACCGACGCCCAGTGGTCGGCGCCGGTGCCGTAGGCGAAGACCGGTCCGACCACCGGGAAGATCATGTAGACGGCCGGCCCGAGCAGGCCTATCACCAGGAAGGTGCGGACCAGGTGGTGGCGCGGGAAGCGGCGGTCGGCCGCCACGTCGCGCAGCTGGTACAGCGCGACGGCGACCGCCGCCACGGCGAGCTGGCCGTAGACGACGTCGAGGAGGTTGAAGCCGACCGGGCCGGTGGCCGTGACGATCCGGCCCGCCAGCCACGAGGGGTTGCCCAGGGCGTGGTCGGCGGTGGCCACGTACTGGTCGAGCACCGCCGGGCGGGTCTTCGAGGTGATGAGCAGCCAGGTGTCGCCGGTCTTGCGGCCGGTCACCAGGAGCAGGCCCAGTCCGACGCCCTTCAGCAGCAGGACGCGCTCCGGGCCGGTGCGGCGGGTCACGGCGACGACCCCGCAGCCGAGCAGCACCCACAGCGCGCCGTTGCCGAACGGCTGGCCGTGGGTCACCCCGGCCCCGGTCGCCCACCGGACCGCCGCGAAGGCGAGGTCGATGCCGATCGCGGCGCCGAGCGCGACGCACCGCTGCCGCCAGGTGAGCACCACCATCGTCAACGCCAGCCCGGCGTACAGCAGGAAGCCGGACTTCGGGGCGCATATCACCTCGCGGGCCTGGTTGGTGAGTGGACCCGGCAGACCGTAGTGACGTGCGGCGACCTCCAGTGCGACGAGGAACGCGAAGGCCGTGGCAGCCGCCACGGCCCAGGGTCTCAGTGATGTGTGTCTCAAGTTCCGGCCGATTTGCTAGAGGTTGAAGGAGAGTTGAGGTCCTGTTCGACGAGGGAAGACGGAAAGACCGCGGTCGGGGTTCCAGTTCTGTCCTCGACGGCGGGAAGGCTAACGGCGGGACAACGCGGGGTAAAGGGTTCGGCATCGTCGGTTCAACGCGCTTGATCTGTGCATGACCTGTCCGGTGTGATGCGCGGAGACCACGTCGAGATCACTTCGTGAGACTCCGAACCACAGGGGGATCCATGCAGATAGCCCGTACCGGGCGGGGCGTCGCGGCTGCCACGTCCGTCGCCGCCCTGGCGGCCACCGCGCTCACGGCCGCCGCGCCCGCCGCCGCACCGCACACCCTCGCGGTACCGGCCGTCGTCGGGCACACCCTGGCGCACCGGGTGAGCAGCCCGCTCTCCAGCGCGCAGTGCCAGGCCAAGTGGCAGATCAACTGCTACACCCCGCTCCAGTACCGCAGCGCGTACGACCTGAACGCCCTCTACCGCAAGGGCGTCACGGGCAAGGGCCGCACCATCGTCATCGTCGACTCGTACGGCTCGCCGACCGTCCAGCACGACCTCGACGTCTACAGCAAGCAGTTCGGTCTGCCCAGCACCAAGGTGAAGGTCGTCAAGTGGGGGCACGTCCCCGCCTTCGACCCCAAGAACTCCGACATGACCGGCTGGGCCGGCGAGACCACCCTGGACGTCGAGATGGCGCACGCGGTGGCGCCCGCCGCGAAGATCGTCGTCGTCGAGACGGCCGTCTCCGAGACCGAGGGCACCACCGGTCTGCCGGAGATGATGGACGCCGAGAAGTACATGATCGACCACGGCGTCGGCGACGTCATCAGCCAGAGCTTCGGCGCCACCGAGAACACCTTCCCCGGCTTCGCCAAGGGTGACTTCTCCAGCATCAAGAAGCTGCGGTACGCCTTCCAGGACGCGAACCGCAAGCACGTCACCGTGCTCGCCGCCTCCGGTGACGGCGGCGCCACCGACCTCCAGGCGGACGGCAAGACGTACTACAAGAAGCGCGTCAACTCCTGGCCCTCCTCGGACCCGCTGGTCACCTCGGTCGGCGGCACCCAGCTCCACCTCGACGACAAGGGCAACCGCGTCAAGCCGGACAGCGTCTACAACGACTACGGCTCCGGCGGTGGCGGCCAGTCCCACGTGTTCACCCGCCCGTCCTTCCAGAACGGCGTGAAGAAGGTGGTCGGCACCCGCCGCGGCACCCCGGACATCTCGATGTCCGCCGCGGTCGACGGCGGCGCCTGGATCTACTCCAGCTTCGACCCGACCGCCACCGGCTGGGACGTCAGCGGCGGCACCAGCGAGGCCACCCCGCTCTTCGCGGGCATCGTCGCCCTCGCCGACCAGGCCGCCGGCCACCGCCTCGGCAACATCCAGAAGCGGCTGTACGACCTCTCCTCCTACCGCTCCAAGCTCACCGGCATCGTCGACGTCAACGACGGCACGAACAACAGCTACCAGGGCGTGACCGGCTACAAGGCCGTCAACGGCTACGACCTCGCCACCGGCGTCGGCACCGTGGACGCCCTGCGCTTCGTCCCGGCCCTCGTCAAGCAGAAGCCCTGACGCTGCCGGCACCGCACCGCACGGACGACGGCCCGGGTCCCGTACCCGGGCCGTCTCCCGTTTCCGCCCCGGCCTCGTGAGCGGGGGCGCGGTGAGGGCGGCGGAGGTGCGGAGGTGACGTGCCGGGGTGGGCGAAGGACGATGGAGGAGAGGTGTGAGGGCGACGCGGTGAGACCGGTCGGCTCCGGGGCCCATGGCCTCCTCGGCGTTCGCCCGGGGCCGGGGCGGACGGGCCGGCAGAACGGGCGGTGACCGGCATGCGTGATGCCACCCCGAGCGGCGGGAGCGGCGCCGTACCGCCCGAGCCACCCGTCCCGCGCGATCCGCCCGATCCGCCCGATCCGCCCGATCCGGCGGACCCGGCGGACCCGGCGGACCCGGCGGATCCGCCCGATCCGGTGGATCCGGCGGATCCGCCCGATCCGGTGGATCCGGCCACGGCGGTCGTCGACGACCGGGGAGTCGTGACGGGATGGAGCGCGGGTGCCGAGCGGCTGCTCGGCTACCCCAGCCAGGAGGCCGTCGGCAGCCCCGTCAGCAGGCTGGTCGCCTCGGACGGCGGCACCGGGGACGGCCTCGCGGCCCTGCGCGGGACCGCGACGACGGCCCTGTTCCGGCACCGGGACGGCCGCTCCGTGCCGGTGCGGGTGCGGGCGTATCCGTCGGTCGACGGCGAGGGCCGCGCCCAGCGGCTCCTCGTGGTGACGTCACCGGAGTCACCGGAGCCGCCGCAGCCGGACGGGGTGACCGGGGACGAGGCGTTCGCCCAGTGCAGGCTGGCCCTGATGGTGTACGACTCCGCGCTGCGGGTCGTGAAGGCGAGCGCCGGTGCCGTGCGCGAACTCGGCCTGCGCGAGGAGCGGATGCGCGGCCGGCACGTCACCGAGATCCTGCCGCGGCACCTGTGCCACCAGGTCGCGGACGGCATGGTCCGGGTGCTGGCGACGGGCGAGCCCGAGGAGTTCCGCCTCCGGGGCCGGGTCCGGTCGGACGGCCCCGAGCGGGTCTGGTCGGTCACCGTCTCCCCGCTCGTCACACCGGCGGGGCAGGTGCGGCACGTGGAGGTCTCCGCGCTGGACGTCAGCGAGCAGTACCTGGCCAGGGAGCGGCTCGCGCTGCTCAACGACATCAGCGCCCGGGTGGGCAGCACCCTGGACGTGATGCGCACGGCGCAGGAGATGGCCGACGTCACGGTGGAGCGGCTGGCCGACTTCATCACCATCGACCTGCTCGACTCCCTGTACCGCGGCGTCGAGCCGAAACCGTCCGGGACGGGCCGGGTCCCGCTGCGGCGGGCGGCCCAGCAGTCCGTGCTGCGCGGTGCGCCCGAGGCGGTGATCGAGCCGGGAGACGTGGACGACTACCCCGCGTCCGCGCCCCCCGTCCGCTGCCTGGCCACCGGCAGGTCCTCGCTGCACACCACCGGGGACGCGGCGATCCGGAACTGGGAGCTCGCCGATCCCGGGCGGGCGGGTGTGGTCCGCAGGTTCGGGATCCACTCGGTCATGGTCATTCCGCTGCGCGCCCGCGGCATCACCCTCGGTGTGGCGGTCCTCGTCCGGCACCGGCGCGCGGAGCCCTTCACCCACGACGACCTGCTGCTGGCCGAGGAGATCGCCGCGCGCACCGCCGTGGCCGTGGACAACGCCCGCCGCTACACCCTCGAACGCGGCACCGCCCTGGCCCTGCAGCGCAGCCTCCTGCCGAGCCGGCTCTCGGCCCAGGACGCGGTCGAGGCGGCCCACCGCTACCTGCCGGCCCGTACCCGGGCGGGGCCGGGCGGCGACTGGTTCGACGTGATCCCGCTCTCGGGCGCCCGGGTCGCCCTGGTGGCGGGCGACGTGGTGGGCCACGGGCTGCGGGCCTCGGCCACCATGGGACGGCTGCGGACCGCCGTGCGCACCCTGGCCGACGTCGACCTGCCCGCCGACGAACTGCTCACCCACCTCGACGACCTGGTCACCCTCCTCGCGGCCGAGGAGGAGAGCACCGCGGAGCACGAACCCGACGTCGAGGCCTGCACCGACCTCATCGCCACCTGTCTGTACGTGGTCTACGACCCGGTCTCCCGCCGGTGCACGGCCGCCAGCGCGGGCCATCCGCCACCCGTCGTCGTCGGCCCGGACGGCCCGGCGGACTTCCTCGACGTGCCGCCCGGACCGCCGCTGGGCGCGGGCGGGCTGCCCTTCGAGACCGCCGAGCGGGTGCTGCCCCCGGGCAGCCTCCTCGCGCTGTACACCGACGGCCTGGTCCAGGACGCCACGCACGACCTGGCCGGCGGTCTGGCGCGGCTGCGCCGTGCCCTCGGCCGGGCCGCCTCCCGGCCGCTGGAGGAACTGTGCGACGAACTGCTGCGGACGCTGCTGCCCGCGCAGCCCCAGGACGACGTCGCCCTGCTCCTCGCGCGCACCCGGGCGCTCGACGCCGACCGGGTCGCCACCTGGGACCTGCCCTCCGACCCGGCCCGGGTGGCCGACGCCCGCGCCCAGGTGCTGGCCCGGCTGGAGGACTGGCACCTGCCGGACATGGCGTTCACGGCCGAGCTGGTGGTCAGCGAGCTCGTCACGAACGCGATCCGCTACGGGCAGCCGCCCGTCCAGCTGCGGCTGATCCGGGGGACCACACTGCTCTGCGAGGTCTCCGACGGCAGCGGCACCGCCCCGCACCTGCGCCGGGCCCGCACCTACGACGAGGGCGGCCGCGGCCTGCTGCTCGTCGCCCAGCTCGCCCGCCGCTGGGGCACCCGCCACCAGGCCGGCGGCAAGACCATCTGGGCCGAGATCGAAATCCCCGGTCCGGACAGGTGACGGCGGCGGAGACGGTGGCGGTGACGACGGTGGAGGTGGCGGCGGAGACGGCGGTGGAGACGGCGAGGGCGGGACCGCCGCCGGGGAGGCGGCGGCCCCTGTCTCAACTCCGCCCGTCGCGTCCGACCGTCAACTCGGCCGGCTGGTAAGCGACATAGGCCGCCCCGTCCAGGCCGAGCGCGGTGGCGGACCGCTGGAGCGCGGCCGGGGTCGCCGCGTCGTCCCACCGGCCGGTGTCCACGCGGTGTTCGAGGGCGTGCAGGGCGGCCACGGTCTCGGCGGTGGTGAACGTGCAGTGGCCCTGCCGTGCGACGTACGCCTGCCGCAGCAGCGCGCCGTCACCGGAGGCGCGCACCCGGTCGGCGAAGCGGTTCTCCTGCTCCACCGGAACCAGGTTGTCGGCGGTGGTGTGGACGTCGAGCAACGGCACCCCGAGTCCCTGGCCCGCGGAGGACGTGCGCTGCGCGGTGGCGACCGCGGCGGGATCGGCGTCGATCGTGGCGCCCTCGGTCAGCGTCCGCAGGTCGGCGTCCAGGTCCAGCCCGGCCGCCCCGTACAGGGCGCGGACCTGGGGCGCGTGTGCGGAACCGGCGAGCAGGCCGGCGTAGTCGACGCCCCGGTTCCAGGAGTTGTTGCCGCCGACGGACTGCTCGACGGCGTACCGGCCGCCCTCGACGAACGCCAGGATGCCGTGCGCGAACCAGTCGTACTGCTGCGCCTCCTGGCCGGCCCAGTCGGTCGCGGCGGGCTCGGTCTTTCCGGGCGACCAGGCGGGCAGGTTGAGGAAGGCGGCGGCGAGCGCGATCCGGGCGCGGCCCTGCGGGGTGGCCTGGGCGGCGGTGACGGCGGCGCTGAGCGTGTCCGCGGTGGCGGCGGCCGCACCGGCGGAGCCGAATCCCACCAGCTGCACGGACTGGGGCGGCAACAGCAGCCGGGCGATGGCGTATTCGGCGTCCAGCTGGTAGTTGTCCAGGTCCGTCGCGCCCGCGACCAGGCCGCACTGGCCGAGCGCGCCGTCGATGCGGCCGGCACCGTCCCGCGCCAGCTGCGCGTTCACGAGCCCACCCATGGACTGCCCCATGGTGAGGGTGCGCCGCGGCGTGCCGATCTGCGCGGTGACGGCGTCGAGGGTGGCGAACTGGTCGCGTTCGGCGCTGTTCAGGGCCCACATCGAGCCCTGGGGGTCGTACGACGATCCCGCCAGCGCGTAGCCCTCGGCGAGCAGTTCGGTGCGCACGGCGTCGGTGGGGGCGTCCTGGGCGACGGTGGGTCCGAAGCCGTGGCTGAACAGCAGCAGGGTGCCGTTCCAGTGCTCGGGCACGTCCGCGATCCAGGTGGCGCCGTCGGAGAGGGTGCCGGTGAGGCTGCCGGTGACCGGCGTGTCCGCCGCGGCGGCGGGTGCGGGCAGGGCGGTGAGAGCCGTGGCCGCCAGCGAGGCCAGGGCGGCGAGGGCGATGCGCAGGCGGGTGCGGGAAGTGCGCGGGCGGGTGCTGACGGGCATGGAGACGGCTCCTTGGGCGTGGGGGCGACGGGCGGGGGAGCGGTGCTCAGTGCACTGAACGAAGGCATCGAGGAATGTAGGGCTCATTCCTCACGGCAGTCAACGCAATGCACAACATTGCCCCGCGGACATGCCCCGCCCGCTCCTCCGACTGTGAAGGCCGAGTAGCAACTGCGAAGACTCGGTGAAGTCCCCGACATGGGCGGCCCGTTGCCCACCCCGGCCCCGCCCCTCCGCGACCCCCGGTCCGCAGTCCTTGCCGAACTCCCGCCGCACCGGCCTGACCTGGTAGAACGACCCCCTGTCGCGCACCCCGGGATCATGCGCGGGACCGGCCCCAACTGCCGTGTTGTCCATACGTCTTGACGTATCCGGCCGCTACGCGTTTGCTTCCTTCACACCATCGGTTGCGCATGACGCTCCCCCCACCCGGAAGGCGCCTGATGTGAGCGTTCCCACCCTCCGCGGGACCCCCCTGCCCCGCCTCGCGATCACCCTGGCCGCCTCCGCGTCCGCTCTCGCGCTCAGCGCGTGCGGCGTCGTCGACGGCATCGGCGGGGGTGGCGACTCCGCGTCCGCGACGAAGGGCGACGACATCACGGTCGGGCTGCTCCTGCCCGACAAGGACACCGCACGGTTCGAGAACTTCGACCGCCCCATCATCGAGAAGGAGGTCGCCTCCCTCACCCACGGCAAGGGCAAGGTCGACTACGCCAACGCCGAGGCCAGCCCGGTCACGCAGAGCGGGCAGTTCCGGCAGATGGTGGACCGGAAGGCCGACGTCATCCTGGTCGACGCGGTGGACGCCAAGGCCATCGCACCGGACGTCCGGAAGGCCAAGGCCGCCGGCATCCCCGTCATCGCCTACGACCGGCTCGCGCAGGGCCCGATCGACGCCTACGTCTCGCACGACAACGAACTCGTCGGCGAGGTCCAGGGCCGCGCCATCATCGGGGCGCTCGGCAGCAAGGCGGCGACCAGCGAGGTCGTCATGATGAACGGCGACCCCGCGGACCCGAACACGGCGAGTTTCAAGGAGGGCGCCCTCAGCGAACTGAAGAACAAGGTCCGCATCGCCGAGGAGTACGACACCGACAAGTGGTCGCCCGCGGTCGCCGGGGCGAACATGAAGAAGGCGATCCGGGCCGTCGGCCTGAACAACATCGCCGCCGTCTACTCGGCCAACGACGGCATGGCCGGCGCCGTCATCGACGCCCTGAAGGCGGCGGGCGCCACCACGATCCCCCCGGTGACCGGGCAGGACGCGAACCTGGACGCGGTGCAGCGGGTCGTCTCGGGCGAGCAGTACATGACCGTGTACAAGTCGTTCCTGGACGAGGCCACCGACGCCGCGCAGATGGCGGTGTACAAGGTGCAGGGCCGCGACATCCAGTACGACGCGCTGGCCCAGGACAAGGTCGACAGCCCGACCGACAAGGACATCCCCGCGACGCTCGTCCCGGTGGTCGCCCTCACCAAGGACAACATCGAGGACACGGTGATCGCGGACGGCGTCTACACCGTCGCCCAGATCTGCACCCCGAAGTACCGGTCGGCGTGCTCCGCGATCGGACTGAAGTAGCCGGGGGAAAGGGGGGCGTTCAGACCGCTGAGCCCGGCCGACGGCCGTGCACCTCCGTGCGGAACCGCCCCGGAGTGGCTCCGAACTCCCGCTTGAAGGCGTGCGAGAGGGCGTAGGGAGTGCCGTAGCCGACCCGGCGGGCGATGGCGGCCAACGGCTCCTCGGTGTCGCGGAGCAGTGTCGCGGCGAGGGTCAGGCGCCACCAGGTGAGGTACGTCATCGGCGCCCGGCCCACCAGGCCGGTGAACCGGCGGGCCAGGGTCGGCCGGGAGACGCCCACCTCGGTGGCGAGCCGGTCGTTGGTCCAGGCGGCGGCCGGGTCCGCGTGCAGCGCGCGCAGCGCGGCGGCGGTGACCGGATCGGTCAGCACGGCCGGCCAGGCACCGGTCGCGCCCTCGGCCATCCAGGACCGGATCATGTAGACGAACAGCAGGTCCAGCAGGCTGGGGACCACCGTGCCCGTGCCGGGCCGCCGCGCCTCCAGCTCCCGGCCCAGCAGGTCGATCGCCGCCCGGAGTTCGGGGTGGCTGCCCACCCGGTTGGGCAGGTGGACGGCCTCGGGCAGCTCCGCCATGAGCGGGTGGGCGTGGCTGCGGTCGAGCCGGTACTTGCCGCACAGCAGCTCGACCCCGCCGTACGTCCCGTACGCCGTCCGGTCGTCCGGCCCCTCGTCCCCCGCCCAGCGCTCGAACGGCACCGCGTGCCGCACGGCCGCCGCGTCGGCGGCGGAGTCGGCGAGCACGTGCCCTGTGCCGTGCGGGAGCAGCACCGCGTCTCCGGTGCCCAGCTGGACCGGGGCGCCGCCGTCGGGAAGCAGCCAGCAGGTCCCCTTCAGTACGACGTGGAAGCCCGCGCCCTCGTACGGAGCCAGCCGTGTGCACCAGGTGCCGCTCACCCGCACCCGGTTGGACGAGGGCTGTCCGACCCTGACGGCCGCGATCGCGTCGCTCAGCACATCCACGGCGGCAGGCTATCCCACAGGGCTCGGAGGTGAGCCGGGCACGTATTTCGATGAGCCGGATGAGCATTGAGACGCTCGCCGGCGCTCCCTAGGGTCGATTCCATGGAGAGCGAGAATTTCCCGAGCATCCCGAGCATCCCGAGTATCCGGAGCGGCCCGAGTATCCGGAGCGAGAGTTCCGGTCGCGACGATTTCCGGCGCGAGGGCTTCGTGCAGCGCACCGTGCTGGGTGATGTCGAGGTCATCCGCGTCGTCGAGTGGCAGGGGCCGTTCACGCCGGCCCGTACCCTCGTGCCGCAGTCGTCCGCCGGGGTCTGGGCGGACAACGCGGACTGGCTGGCGCCGGACCACTGGGACCCGACGGCCGACCGGGCGGTGGCCGCACTGGGCACCTGGGTGCTGCGCAGCGGCGGGCGGACCGTGCTGGTCGACACCCCGGTGGGCAACGGCCGCGAGCGGCCCGGCTGGCCCGGATTCCACCAGTGGCAGGGCGACTTCCTCGGGCTGCTGGCCCGGGCCGGGGTGCGGCCCCAGGACGTCGACGTCGTCGTCAACACCCATGTGCACGCAGACCACGTCGGCTGGAACACGGTCGGCGTCGAGGGCGGCTGGGCGCCCGCGTTCCCCAACGCCCGGTACCTCGTCCCGACCGCCGACGACTTCCACTTCGGGCCGGAGAACGGATACGGAAACGGGGTGCGGGAGGACGACCGGCTCGTCTACGAGGACAGCATCGCGCCGGTCCACCGGGCCGGTCAGGTCGTCCTGTGGCACGGCGCCCACCGCATCGACGAACACCTCACCCTGGAGTCGGCACCCGGTCACACCCCCGGCTCCTCGGTGCTCCGGCTCGCGTCGGGGAGCGACCGCGCGGTCTTCGTCGGCGACCTGCTGCACAGCCCGGTCCAGATCCTCCGGCCGCAGTGGAACAGCTGCTTCTGCCTCGACCCCGTGCAGGCGGAGGCCAGCCGCCGCCGGATCCTCGAACGGGCCGCCGCCACCCGCGAACTGGTCGTCCCCGCGCACTTCGGCGGACCGGGCGCGGTGGAGGTCCGCAAGGCGGGCGAGGGGTTCGCGCTCGGCCCCTGGGCGGCCTTCGCGCCCTGACGGTCCGCAGATCCCCCGACCGTCCGCGGCGGCGCCGGCCGTCGGCCGGATCGTCAGGCCGGCGACGCGGCCGGGGTCTCTCCCCCGCCCTCGGCCGGGGGCGGGGGCGCCGCCAGGAACTCCACCACGGCCAGCACGAACAGCAGGCACAGGGCGATGCCGACCACCACCCAGCCGGTGGGGTACGGCCACAGCAGGTAGACCAGCACCGCCACGGCCACCAGGACCCAGATGATCCAGGCGCGGTACCGGCGGACGAAGGGGCCGACCGGCCCGGTGCGCAGTCCGGCGCGGTCGGCGGTGCCGCGTACCGCGCCGATCCCGGACGTCCACAGGCCCCGGACCAGCCCGGCGTACCGGCCGGGGCCGGAGAGCCAGGCGGCCACGGCGACGACGATGCCGAGGGCCACCACCATGCGCACGCCGGTGCGCAGGAAGTGGGTCAGCGCGTCGTAGACGGCGGCCGCCGCGCCCGGCGAGACGCTCGCGGGCAGCCGGTCCAGGTAGAACACCCGGAACACGCGCAGCCCGATGCCGAGCAGCCCGGTGGTGACGGCGACCCCGAGGCAGCCGGTCACCAGGGCCCGGCGCCGCCGGACCGCCAGCAGCACCCCGGCGGCGACCAGCAGCACGGCCAGCACGGGCAGCCAGTTCCCGGCGAGTTGCAGCAGCCGTACGTAGGTCTTGACCTTGCCGACCTGGTCGGACCTGGCGAGGGTGAAGTCGGTGTGCACGGCGGGGATGTGCGCGGCGGGGGTCAGCCCGGCGTCGACGAGGCGCTCCTTGACCTGGTCCACGACGGGGCCGATGTCGAGGGTGACGCTGTCGCCGGTCAGCTGCACCGCGCCGCCGCCGCTCCCGGTGAGGGCCTTGTCGAGGCTGCTGTGGATCCGGCGGTTGGCGTCGGTCCAGACGGTCCGGAACGCGCCGGACGCGGCGACCTCGCGCGCCTTGTCGTGGACGAAGCTGCGCACGGCCCCTTCGAGCGCGTCGCCGAGTCTGCCACCGAGTGCCTGCTGCAGGCGGGGCCGGTCGGCGGGGGCCACGTCGGCGAGCAGGGCGGGCAGGTCGAGGTGGGTCATGAGGGCGTCGGTGGCCCGGTTGGCCACGGCGTTCTGCACGTCGGGATCGGAGGCGAGCGGGGCGACCGTGCTGACGTAGCGGTCGGTGTCGCCCACCTGGTCCGCCGCCCACGAGGCGACCACGGCGAGCGGGGCGAGCAGGCAGCCGACGACGACCAGGACGACGGCGAGGAGGGACCTGACGCGGTGCCGGGGCGGCCGGGCCCGTTCGCCCTCCAGGGCCGCGACCCGGGCCCGCAGTTCCCGCACGTCGTCGGACCGGTCCCCGTCACCGTCGTCGTGCGCGCTGTCCTCCGCCACGCGTACCTCCCGCTCGATCCGGCCCTCCTGCCAGCCGAACCGCAGGAGAGCGCGCACGCGAGCAGGAGAGGGCCGTCCGGGGTACGGACGCGACCGGCCGGCCCCCTCGCGGGCGGGAGGCGACGGGCGCCCGGCCGGGTGCCGAGAGCCTGCCGGAACACCCGGCGCCCGGGCCGGCCGGCCAGGACGCTCCGGTGAGACGGACGTGCGGCCCGCCCCGGCATACGACGGCGCCCCGTACCCGGCGAGGGCACGAGGCGCCGTGACGACCGTGAGAACTACTTCACCGGCTCCGGCTCCGGCTCACTCTCCTGCTCCGCCTCGCCCGCCGGGTCGACCGGGGTCCGGACCGAGTCGAGCAGCAGCTGGGCCACGTCCACCACCTGGATGGACTCCTTGGCCTTGCCATCGTTCTTCTTGCCGTTGACCGAGTCGGTCAGCATCACGAGGCAGAAGGGGCAGGCGGTGGAGACGATGTCGGGGTTCACCGACAGCGCCTCGTCGACGCGCTCGTTGTTGATGCGCTTGCCGATCCGCTCCTCCATCCACATCCGCGCACCGCCGGCGCCACAGCAGAAGCCGCGCTCCTTGTGGCGGTGCATCTCCTCGTTGCGCAGGCCCGGGACGCTGGCGATGATCTCGCGCGGCGGCGTGTAGATCTTGTTGTGGCGGCCCAGGTAGCAGGGGTCGTGGTAGGTGATGATGCCCTCGACCGGGGTGACCGGGACCAGCTTGCCCTCGTCGACCAGGTGCTGGAGCAGCTGGGTGTGGTGGATGACCTCGTAGTCGCCACCGAGCTGCGGGTACTCGTTGCCGATGGTGTTGAGGCAGTGCGGGCAGGTGGCGACGATCTTCTTGGCCGACTTCGGCTTCTTCGTCGCCGGGTCCTCGTCGTCCTCGCCGAACGCCATGTTCAGCGCGGCCACGTTCTCCATGCCGAGCTCCTGGAACAGGGGCTCGTTGCCCAGGCGACGGGCGGAGTCGCCGGTGCACTTCTCGTCGCCGCCCATGATCGCGAACTTGACGCCCGCGATGTGGAGGAGCTCGGCGAAGGCCTTCGTCGTCTTCTTGGCGCGGTCCTCCAGGGAGCCCGCGCAGCCGACCCAGTACAGGTACTCGACCTCGGTGAGGTCCTCGATGTCCTTGCCGACGACCGGGACCTCGAAGTCGACCTCCTTGAGCCACTCAAGGCGCTGCTTCTTGGCCAGACCCCAGGGGTTGCCCTTCTTCTCCAGGTTCTTGAGCATCGTGCCCGCCTCGGACGGGAACGCGGACTCGATCATCACCTGGTAGCGGCGCATGTCGACGATGTGGTCGACGTGCTCGATGTCCACCGGGCACTGCTCGACACAGGCGCCGCAGGTGGTGCAGGACCACAGCACGTCCGGGTCGATGACGCCGTTCTCCTCGGCGGTGCCGATGAGGGGGCGCTCGGCCTCCGCGAGAGCCGCCGCGGGGACCCCGGCCAGCTGCTCCTCCGACCCCTTCTCCTCGCCCTCGGCGGTCTTGCCGCCACCCGCGAGCAGGTAGGGCGCCTTGGCGTGCGCGTTGTCCCGCAGGGACATGATCAGCAGCTTCGGGGAGAGCGGCTTGCCGGTGTTCCAGGCCGGGCACTGCGACTGGCAGCGACCGCACTCGGTGCAGGTCGAGAAGTCGAGGAGGCCCTTCCAGGAGAACTGCTCCACCTGGGAGACGCCGAAGACGTCGTCCTCGCCCGGGTCGGTGAAGTCGATCGGCTTGCCGCCCGAGGTCATCGGGAGCAGCGCGCCCAACGAGGTCTCACCCGTCGCGTTCCGCTTGAACCAGATGTTCGGGAAGGCGAGGAAGCGGTGCCAGGCGACGCCCATGTCGGTCTTGAGGGCGACCACGATCATCCAGATGAAGGAGGTCGCGATCTTCAGGCCGGCGAAGAAGTAGGTGAGGTTCTGCAGCGTGGAGACGTCCATGCCCCGGAACCAGGACACGACCGGGTACGAGATGAAGAACGACGCCTCGTAGGAGTCCACGTGGTGCTGGGCGCCCTCCAGCGCGTGCAGCGTGAAGATGCAGACGCCGACGATCAGGATGACCGTCTCGACGAAGTAGGCCTGGCCGAAGTTGGAGCCGGCGAACCGGGACTTGCGGCCCGGCCGGTTCGGCTTGCTCAGCTGGCGGATGACGATCAGCACGAGGATGCCGAGGACCGTCATGGTGCCGATGAACTCGACGAAGACGTTGTACGGCGCCCAGTCGCCGATGACCGGCAGGATCCAGTCGGCCTGGAACAGCTGGCCGATGGCGTTGACGATCGTCAGCAGGAGGGAGAAGAAGCCGACCGCGACGAACCAGTGCGCCACGCCCACGATGCCCCAGCGGTTCATCCGGGTGTGGCCGAGGAACTCCCTGACCACCGTGACGGTCCGCTGGACGGGCTCGTCGGTACGGGTGCCGGCGGGCACGTTCTGGCCGAGCCGCAGGAAGTTGTAGATCTGCAGGACGGCGCGCGCGAACAACGCCACGCCAACCACGATCAGAACCAGCGACACGATGATCGCGGCGAGTTGCATGGGGGCTCCTCGGGCCTGCGAGGGGTGGTCTCTTCGGGTCTCTTCGCAGAGGGTTCCCGAAATTACTAAGCGGTAACTTATGCAGTCGGTTCGAGACTACCCGCATCTTTACTCGCACTGTAGCCAGGTGCGGGGTGATCTGGATCGCTGAGGTCTGCCTGGGCGGTACGCCCCAACCCGATCGTGTTATTCGTACATAATTGTTACATTTAGGTCTAATTTGGACCCGTGCTCTACGGGATCGCCGCCGCCACCACCGCCTTCCTGCTCGCCGCCTTCCTCGCCGCGCTGATCCGGCCGTGTGCCCTGCGGGTCGGGCTGGTCGACCGGCGGCGGGCCCGGCGGGTGCCCGCGCTGGGCGGCCTCGCCGTGGTCGGCGCCACCTGCCTGGTCGCGTTCGCCGGCGACTGGACGGCCGTCGCCCCGCTCGGCACCGGCGTCGGGGAGCTGGTGGCCGCCGGGGGAGCGGTGGCGCTGCTCGGGGTGGTCGCCGACGTGTGGCGGCTGAAGACGCGGTTCCTGCTGTTCGGTACGGCGGTGGCGGCCGCGTGCGTGGTGCCGTACGGCGAGTTCGGGATCGTCGGCGGGGTGCTCGGCGCGGGCTGGATCGCCTTCGTCGCCGTCGCCTTCAAGGGGCTCGACCATGCGGACGGGCTGGCCGGGACCGTCGGGGTGGTGACCGCCTTCGGGGTCGGGGCCTGTGCCGCCGCCGAGGTGATGGACGGGCTCGCCGTGCTGCTGAGCGTGCTCGCGGCCGCGCTCACCGGGTTCCTGCTGCACAACTGGGCTCCCGCGCGGATCGCCCTCGGCGCCGCGGGCTCGCTGTTCACCGGGTTCGTGCTGGCCGCCGCCGCGCTGATCACCCGGTCCGGGTACGACCCCGCCGCCAGCGCGGGCGTGCTGTTCGCGCTCACCGCCCTGGCGAGCGCCGACGTCCTGCTCGTCGTGCTCTCGCGGCTCCTCGCCGGGCGCCCGGTGCTGCGGCGCGGGCCCGACCACCTCGCGCACCGGCTGCGGCGCCTCGGGCTCACCTCGCAGCGGGCAACCGTCGTCCTCGGTGTCGCGTCCTTCGCCGGGGTGCTCGTCGCGGTGCTCGTGCACGGCGGCTGGGTCGCCCGGACCGGCGCCACCTGCGTCGCCTGCGTCACCTTCAGCATCGTGCTGCTACTCCTTCGGGTTCCGGTGTACGGGCCCCGGAACGCCGTGTCGACGCAGGTCAGCGGGCACTTGCGTGTAAGGAACGGATAAGACTTGAGTCTGTTCCACTCAGGTCTGTTGACCCAGGACGAAGCTTGATGCACACTTGAGCCCGTTCCACTCAAGTCAGCTGGAGGAAATCACCATGGCACGTGCGGTCGGCATCGACCTGGGCACGACTAACTCCGTCGTCAGCGTTCTTGAAGGCGGCGAGCCCACCGTCATCACCAACGCCGAGGGTGCCCGGACCACGCCGTCCGTCGTCGCCTTCGCGAAGAACGGCGAAGTCCTCGTCGGCGAGGTCGCCAAGCGCCAGGCGGTCACCAACGTGGACCGGACGATCCGGTCCGTGAAGCGCCACATGGGCACCGACTGGAAGATCCAGCTGGACGGGAAGGACTTCAACCCCCAGCAGATCTCCGCGTTCATCCTGCAGAAGCTCAAGCGGGATGCCGAGGCCTACCTGGGCGAGAAGGTGACCGACGCGGTCATCACCGTCCCGGCCTACTTCAACGACTCCGAGCGCCAGGCGACGAAGGAGGCCGGCGAGATCGCCGGTCTGAACGTCCTGCGCATCGTCAACGAGCCCACCGCCGCCGCGCTGGCGTACGGCCTCGACAAGGACGACCAGACGATCCTCGTCTTCGACCTCGGTGGCGGCACCTTCGACGTGTCCCTCCTGGAGATCGGCGACGGCGTCGTCGAGGTGAAGGCCACCAACGGCGACAACCACCTCGGTGGTGACGACTGGGACCAGCGCGTCGTCGACTACCTGGTCAAGCAGTTCGCGGCCGGCCACGGCGTGGACCTCGGCAAGGACAAGATGGCCCTCCAGCGCCTCCGCGAGGCCGCCGAGAAGGCCAAGATCGAGCTGTCCAGCTCCACCGAGACCTCGATCAACCTGCCCTACATCACCGCCTCCGCCGAGGGCCCCCTGCACCTCGACGAGAAGCTCACCCGCGCCCAGTTCCAGCAGCTGACCGCGGACCTCCTGGAGCGCTGCAAGACGCCGTTCCACAACGTCATCAAGGACGCCGGCATCCAGCTCGGCGAGATCGACCACGTCGTCCTCGTCGGCGGCTCCACCCGTATGCCCGCCGTCGCCGAGCTCGTCAAGGAGCTGACCGGCGGCAAGGACGCCAACAAGGGCGTCAACCCGGACGAGGTCGTCGCCATCGGCGCCGCCCTCCAGGCCGGTGTCCTCAAGGGTGAGGTCAAGGACGTCCTGCTCCTCGACGTGACCCCGCTGTCCCTCGGTATCGAGACCAAGGGCGGCATCATGACCAAGCTCATCGAGCGGAACACGACGATCCCGACCAAGCGGTCCGAGATCTTCACCACCGCCGAGGACAACCAGCCCTCCGTCCAGATCCAGGTCTACCAGGGCGAGCGCGAGATCGCGGCGTACAACAAGAAGCTCGGCATGTTCGAGCTGACCGGTCTGCCGCCGGCCCCGCGCGGTGTCCCGCAGATCGAGGTCGCCTTCGACATCGACGCCAACGGCATCATGCACGTGACCGCGAAGGACCTCGGCACGGGCAAGGAGCAGAAGATGACCGTCACCGGCGGCTCCTCGCTGCCGAAGGACGAGGTCGACCGGATGCGCCAGGAGGCCGAGCAGTACGCGGAGGAGGACCACCGCCGCCGCGAGGCCGCCGAGACCCGCAACCAGGGCGAGCAGCTCGTCTACCAGACCGAGAAGTTCCTCAAGGACAACGAGGACAAGGTCCCGGGCGAGATCAAGACCGAGGTCGAGGCCGCCATCGAGGAGCTCAAGGAGCACCTCAAGGGCGAGGACACCGCCGAGATCCGCACCGCCACCGAGAAGGTCGCTGCCGTCTCGCAGAAGCTGGGCCAGGCCATGTACGCCGACGCCCAGGCCTCGCAGGCCGCGGCCGGCGGTGCCCCCGCCGGTGACGCCGCCGACGACGTGGTGGACGCCGAGATCGTCGACGACGAGCGCAAGGACGGTGCCGCGTGACGGAGGAGACCCCGGGCTTCGAGGAGAAGCCCGACGTCCCCTCCGGCGCCACCCCCGACGACGCCGCGCCGAAGGCCGCTCCCGCACAGGGGGCGGCCCCGGCCGGGGACTCAAGCGCACAGCTGGCCGGTCTGACGGCGCAGCTGGACCAGGTGCGCACCGCGCTCGGCGAGCGCACCGCGGACCTCCAGCGTCTCCAGGCCGAGTACCAGAACTACCGCCGCCGGGTGGAGCGCGACCGGATCACGGTGCGGGAGATCGCCATCGCGAACCTCCTGACCGAACTCCTGCCCGTGCTCGACGACATCGGCCGCGCGCGGGAACACGGCGAACTGGTCGGCGGTTTCAAGTCGGTGGCCGAGTCGCTGGAGACGGTCGCGGCGAAGATGGGCCTGCAGCAGTTCGGCAAGGAGGGCGAGCCCTTCGACCCGACGATCCACGAGGCGCTGATGCACAGCTACGCGCCGGACGTCACCGAGACGACGTGCGTGGCCATCCTGCAGCCCGGGTATCGCATCGGCGAGCGCACCATCCGCCCCGCGCGGGTGGCGGTCGCCGAACCGCAGCCGGGAGCGACGGCGGCGAAGGCCGAGGGGACCGAAGAGGCCCCGGCGGCCGGGGACGAGAAGGACAACGGCCCTGAGGAGGGCTGAAGTCGTAGGTAACACGTGGAAGGAGGGGCGTCGGGGATGAGCACCAAGGACTTCATCGAGAAGGACTACTACAAGGTCCTCGGCGTCCCCAAGGACGCCACCGAGGCCGAGATCAAGAAGGCGTACCGGAAGCTCGCCCGCGAGTTCCACCCGGACGCCAACAAGGGCAACGCCAAGGCCGAGGAGCGCTTCAAGGAGATCTCCGAGGCGAACGACATACTCGGCGACCCCAAGAAGCGCAAGGAGTACGACGAGGCACGCGCCCTCTTCGGCAACGGCGGCTTCCGCCCGGGGCCGGGCGCGGGCGGCGGCAACTTCAACTTCGACCTGGGCGACCTCTTCGGGGGCAACGCCCAGGGCGGGGGCGGCGGCTTCGGTGGTGGCGGCGGCGGCTTCAGTGACGTCCTGGGGGGCCTGTTCAACCGGGGCGGCGGCACGGCCGGCCGTACCCAGCCGCGGCGCGGCCAGGACATCGAGTCCGAGGTCACGCTGAGTTTCACGGAGGCCATCGAGGGCGCCACGGTCCCGCTGCGGATGTCCTCGCAGGCCCCCTGCAAGGCCTGTTCGGGCACCGGCGACAAGAACGGCACCCCACGGGTGTGCCCGACCTGCGTCGGCACCGGCCAGGTGGCGCGGGGATCCGGCGGCGGCTTCTCGCTCACCGACCCCTGCCCCGACTGCAAGGGCCGCGGCCTGATCGCCGAGCACCCCTGCCTCGACTGCAAGGGCAGCGGCCGGGCCAAGTCGTCCCGGACCATGCAGGTCCGCATCCCCGCCGGGGTCACCGACGGCCAGCGCATCCGCCTGCGCGGCAAGGGCGCACCGGGCGAACGCGGCGGCCCCGCGGGCGACCTGTACGTCATGGTGCACGTGGACGCCCACCCGGTGTTCGGCCGCAAGGACGACAACCTCACGGTGACCGTCCCGGTGACCTTCACCGAGGCGGCGCTCGGCGGCGAGGTCAGGGTCCCGACCCTGGGCGGACCGCCGGTCACCCTGAAGCTGCCCCCGGGCACGCCCAACGGCCGCACCATGCGCGCCCGTGGCAAGGGCGCGGTCCGCAAGGACGGCACCCGCGGCGACCTCCTGGTCACCGTCGAGGTGAGTGTCCCGAAGGACCTGTCGGGGAATGCTCGTGACGCACTGGAGGCGTATCGCGAGGCGACCGCGGGCGAGGACCCGCGGGCCGAGCTGTTCGAGGCCGCGAAGGGAGCATGACAGAGATGGACGGCCGTCGACGTAACCCGTATGAACTGACCGAGGAGACCCCGGTCTACGTCATCTCGGTGGCGGCCCAGCTCTCCGGACTGCACCCGCAGACGCTGCGCCAGTACGACCGCCTCGGCCTGGTCTCCCCCGACCGCACGGCCGGGCGCGGCCGCCGCTACTCGGCCCGCGACATCGAGCTGCTCCGCCAGGTGCAGGCGCTGTCGCAGGACGAGGGCATCAACCTGGCCGGCATCAAGCGCATCATCGAACTGGAGAACCAGGTCATAGCGCTCCAGCAGCGCGTGGCCGAGCTCCAGGCGGCGGTCGACGGCGCGGCGACCGCGATGCAGCAGCGCGAGGCCGCCGTCCACGCGTCCTACCGCCGCGACCTGGTGCCGTACCAGGAGGTCCAGCAGACCAGCGCGTTGGTGGTGTGGCGGCCGAAGAAGGCCAAGGACTGAGCAAGGGACTGAGCAAGGGACCGAGCAAGGACCGAGCAGCAGTGGGAAAGGGCCCGGAGGCGCACCTCCGGGCCCTTTCGCATGCCGGTCACGGCTCCAGGATCGCCCACTCCGCGCCCGGTGCCGACTCCGTGCCGTCGGCGTACAGCGCGGTCACCCAGTAGTAGTGGGTGGTGCCGCGGGCGGCCGTGGTGTCGTCGTACGAGCGGTCGGTGGTGGCCGCCAGCTTCTCGTACGTCTGCGTGGCCGGGTTCCAGCGGTAGACCTGGTAGCCCGTCGCCGAGTCGACCGCGTTCCAGGCGAGGTGGACGCCGCCCGCGTCGGGGGTGTCCGCCGTCAGGGTGAGCGGGGAGCCCTCCGGGGTCGCCACCGACGGGGTCAGGTCCAGTTCGTCGACGGCGACCGCGGTCACGGGCCCCAGCCATCTGCTGGAGTTGTTCGCGTTGTCGATCGCGTCGACCCAGTAGCAGGCGTGGTCGCCGTCCGGCGTCCGCACGTCCCGGAAGTGCGAGGTGCCGGCCGGCAGATGCGCCCACTCACCGGCGGAACAGACCTGCTCCTCGCCCTCCTCGCCGAGGACCGTGCCCCGGTAGACCGCGTACCGCTTCAGGTCGGGCTCGGTGTTGTCGTCCCAGTCCAGCTCGATGCCGTACTCCGTGGCCGTCGCCGTCAGACCGGTCACCTGCGCGGGCGGCTTGTCCGATTCGAGCGGGGTGACGGTGACCGGGTCCGTGGGCAGCGAGACGCTGTTCGCCTGGTCCTGCGTCGTCACCACGTAGTGGTACGTGGTGCCCTCCTGCGCCGAGTCGTCGTCGCAGCTGTACCGCCGTGATCCGTCGGCGAGTTCGGTGTAGGTGATGTAGCACGACACCGGCTCGCCCGTGGTGCTGACGGGCAGGGTCGTCGAGCGGTAGACGTGGAAGGCGAGGACGTTGGCGTCGCCCGGCTCGACCGTCCAGCTCAGCAGCGCGGCACCGGCCTCCGCCGTCGCCGTGAGATCGCGCGGCGCGGCGGGCGGACGGTGGGCGCTGGTGGTGTCGCTGTACGGCGACAGGTGACCGGAGCCGTCCACCGCGGCGACCTTGTACGTGTAGGTGTAGCTGCGGTGGAGCGTGTCGTCGCTGAGGTGGTTCCAGTTGACGACGGTGGCCTGCTCGGTGCCGTTCGGATCGGTGCGCACCACCCGGTACTTCACCGCGCCCGGCACCGCCCGCCAGGACACCTCGGCCGTGGTGTCCGTGACCGACGTGCCGAGCCCGCCCGGCGTCGCCAGGGTGATGCTGGTGACCTGCTGGTCTGCGGTGCCGGTGGACTCGTTTCCGGCCTTGTCGTAGGCGCGGGCCTCGTAGTAGTAGACGGCGCCGGTGGCCGGCGGGGTGTCGGTGGACGAGGTCGCGGTGGTGGTGGTCAGCCGGGTCCAGGTCGTGCTGCCCCGCAGGCGGCGGTAGACCCGGTAGCCCGCGAGGTCCATCTCCGTGTTCCTGACCCAGCTGAGCTTCGTGGTGTTGCTCGCCGTGTCGTACGACACGAGCGGGTCCCTGGGGGTGAGGGGCCTGACCTTGTCGACGGAGGCCGAAGTGCGGGGTGTGTACGTGACCTTGACCTTGGCGCTGCCGGTCCAGTTGACGTAGTCGACGCGGAGGGTGTGCTTGCCGGACGGGACGGTCACGTTGACGGTTCTGCTCACCGTCCCGGTGGTGTTCTTCCACAGGTCGATCCTGCGGCTGCCGTCGAGGTAGACGCGGATGCCGTCGAGGCCGGAGGCGGCGAGGGCGAAGGGGCCGCCGGAGCCGAAGTCCCGGGTCACGCTCCAGCGCACCCCGAAGTTGTCCTTCGGGAGGCCGGACGCCGGAGCGCCGCTCCAGCTCTCGTTGACCGAGGAGTCGCAGTCCGTCTTCTTCGGGGTGCCCTTGAACGTGGTGTTCGCGAACAACTGCCTTTTGAAGACGGGGGAGGAGCAGGTTGTGGCCGCCGAGGCGGTGACGACGGCGCCGCCGAGCAGCGTGCCGGCGGTGGCTAGCACCACGGCGGCGGCCGCGGCGCTTCTGGCTGGGTTCATTCGATCCTCTGGTCGTATCCGTACGACGGGGAAGGTCGTTCCGGATGTCGACTCGTGAGGAACCGCGTTGGTTGTACTGATCTTTGCCTACCCGTGAACTCCCTTTGGATGGAGGGTCCGTAAAGGGTGTTTGGAGGCGATTCCGCTGAGCCTTCACAGATGCAGCGGAGCGTGGTGTTGCGCACTCGTTAAGTAGTTCCGCTTGACGCCGGGTGTGGCGTACGCGTTGTCTTTTCAGACATCTGGGTCGCAAAGCAGCCCACGTCCGGAACGCACCTGAAGTGAGCCCCCGTATGCGTCGTATAGCCATGTTTGTGGCCGCGTCCACGATGACCCTTTCGCTTGCCGGCTGCGGCGTGCTCAACGCGACAGGATCGTCGACGTCCGCGAGCCCGACGAAGGGCAACGACATCACGGTGGGCGTGCTGATGCCGGACAAGATCAACACCCGGTACAGCAACTTCGACTACCCGATCATGCAGTCGAAGATCGCCGAGCTCACCAACAAGCAGGGCAAGGTCGACTACCAGAACGCCGCGTCGTCCGCCTCCACGCAGGCGACGCAGATGCAGAAGATGATCGACGACAAGATCGACGTGATCATCCTGGACGCCGTCGACGCGCACGCCATCGCGGGCACGGTGAAGAAGGCCAAGGCCGCGGGCATCCCGGTCATCGCCTACGACCGCCTCGCCGAGGGCCCGATCGACGCCTACGTCTCCTTCGACAACGAGCTCGTCGGCGAGGTGCAGGCCCGCACCCTGCTGGAGGCGCTCGGCTCGAACGTCGACACCTCCGACAAGGTCGTCATGATCAACGGCTCGCCGACCGACCCCAACGCCAAGCAGTTCAAGACGGGCGCCCTGTCCGAGCTGAGCGGCAAGGTGACGACCGCGAACCTCTCGTACGACACCAAGGACTGGAACCCGGACATCGCCGAGCAGGAGGTCACCAAGGCGATCGGCGCGATCGGCAAGGACAACATCGCCGCCGTCTACTCCGCCAACGACGCGATGGCGGGCGGCGTCGTCAAGGCCCTCAAGGCGGCGGGCGTGACCACCATGCCGCCGATCACCGGCCAGGACGCGGACCTCGACGCCATCCAGCGGATCCTCGCCGGCGAGCAGTACATGACGGTCTACAAGCCGTACCCGGACGAGGCCGAGGCCGCCGCCCAGATGGCCGTCTACAAGGTGCAGGGCAAGGACATCCAGTTCGACGCGCTCACCCAGGACACCGTCGACAGCCCGACCAACAAGAACATCCCGTCCCAGCTGGTGCAGGTCAGCGCCGTGACCAAGAGCAAGATCAAGGACACCGTCGTCGCGGACGGCATCTACAAGATCTCGCAGATCTGCACGGCCGCGTACAAGACCGCTTGCGCGGAGGCGGGTCTCAAGTAGGGCCCTGCCGACGGCCCCGTTCCCGGCTCAGGGAACGGGGCTGCTGTGGGTGCGCCCAGCTGCGGGAGGCACGCCTGCCCGCAGCTGGGTAGCTGAAAAGGGACGGCTGGGGGAGGAACTGCGCGACCGGCCCCCCACCGGCCGGCAGACGGCCCGACTACGCGACCCGAGTGAACTCCACCGTCACCTCCGGCGCCCCTCCCGGCACCCCCCGGTAGATCCCCTTGTGCGGCGTGACGTCGTCGTAGTCGCGCCCCCGCCCCACCACCACGTGATCCTCCCCGGCCCGCACCCGGTTCGTCGGGTCGTACCCGCACCAGCCGCCGGCCCAGTACTCGATCCACGCATGGCTCTGCCCGGCGACGGGCCGGTTCGGCTCCGCCTCCCGCTCCGGGTGCAGGTACCCGGAGACGTACCGGGCCGGCAGCCCCAGCCCCCGCAGCAGGGCGATGGTGAGGTGGGTGATGTCCTGGCAGACGCCCGCCCGCTGGGCCCACGCCTCCGCGGGGGAGGTGTTCACGCCGGTCGCGCCCGGCAGGTAGGTCACGCGGTCGGCGACCAGCCCCGAGACGGCCACCGCGGCCTCGTGCGGCCCCAGCCCCGCCGCGGCGCCCAGCGCCTTCTTCACCAGCTTCTTCGGCACCGACGTACGCCCGGTCGGCGTCACGAACTCCAGCAGCCGTGACCCCGCCGCCCGTTCGGCCAGCTCCGCCCACCCCGGCGCGGCCGGCAGCGGGCCCGGCGCCGCCGTCTCCACCAGGCTGGACGCGGTGATCGTCAGGTCCTCGTGCGGCTCAAGGAGGTCGAAGCCGGTGACCTGGGTGCCCCAGTAGTCCCAGTACGACCAGACGGCGGTCGCCGGCTGCACCGTGACCCGTGCGTCCAGGGTGGTCTGTCCCGGCAGGGTCAGCGGGGTCATCCGGACCTCGTTGTGCGAGGAGGCCGCGGGCTGCGCGTAGGAGACCCGGGTGGTGTGCCGGATCCGGAGGCGACGAGCCATCTCAGGCTCCTTCCTGGGCCCACTGGACGAGCCCCTGGTACGGGAAGAACCGCTCGGCCACCGCGTCGGCGGACGCCATGCAGGCCTGCTGGAGGTCGCGCAGCAGGACCGGCAGCTGTTCCTCCAGGGAGGCGGTGTCGAGGTATTCGAGCCGGGTGCGGGCCCGGCCGATCGGGGAGCGGGCGGGGTCCTGGCGGGGCCGGCCGAGCGCGGCCAGGCACTCCTCGGCCGTGGTCAGCGCGTGCAGCGCGGAGCGCGGGAAGTCCCGGTCCAGGAGCAGGAATTCGGCCACTCTCGGGGTGTCGCCGAAGCCGGTGTGCACCCGTGCGTACGCCTCGTCGGCGCCGCTCGCGCTGAGCAGCGTCGGCCAGTCCGGCGCGTGCGCCGCGTCCAGCACGCGCACCGAAAGCAGCCGTAGGGTCATGTCCACCCGCTCCAGGCTCCGCCCGAGGACGACGAACCGCCAGCTGTCGTCCCGGCTCATCGTCGAGTCGGCCAGCCCGAAGAAGAGCGCGGCCCGGCTGCGGACCAGCTCCAGGTAGGCGTAGGGGCCCGTGCGGCGGGCCGCGCGGCGCCGGTCGCCGAGCGCGTGCCAGGTGGAGTTGAGGCACTCCCACATCTCCGAGGAGACGGCCTCGCGGGCGCTGCGCGCGTTCAGCCGGGCGGCGCCCAGCGCGCCCTCGATGGAGCAGGTGGAGCGGGCGTCGAAGGCGAGCTGGTCGAGGACCTGCTGCATGTCCACCCGGTCCGCGCCGGCGTCCACGCCGAGGATCGCGTACAGCGACCGGCAGGCGGCGTCCTCGTCGCGCCAGGGGTCCTCCAGCATCCGGTGCAGATAGGCGTCGAGGATCCGGCCGGTGGCGTCGGCCCGTTCGACGTACCGCCCGGTCCAGGTGAGCGACTCGGCGATACGGGAGAGGATCACGTCGTTCACTGCTGCTGCGCTCCTTCCGGTACGACCGCACGGGTGCCGTCGGGGCCGAGGCGGCGCGGGGCGACGGCGGGGATCGGGCCCGCGTCGACCGGCTCGGGGCGTTCGGCCGGGCCCTCGGCGAGCACCCAGGTGTCCTTGGAACCGCCGCCCTGGCTGGAGTTGACGATCAGGTTGCCCTCCTGGAGGGCGACCCGGGTGAGGCCGCCGGGCAGCACCCAGATGCCGTCGCCGTCGTTCACGGCGAACGGCCGCAGGTCAATGTGGCGCGGCGCCATCCGTTCACCCGAGAGGGTGGGGGAGGTGGAGAGGGCGACCGGGCGCTGCGCGATGAAGCCGCGCGGGTCGGCCGCGACGGCTTTGCGAGTGCGTTCCAGGGTCTCCTTGTCGGCCTTCGGGCCGATCACGATGCCCTGCCCGCCGGCCCCGTCGACGGGCTTCACGACCAGCTGGTCGAGCTGGTCGAGGACGGCCTCCAACTGGCCTGGTTCGTCGGGCCGGTAGGACTCGACGTTGGGGAGGACCGGTTCCTCCCCGAGGTAGTAGCGGATCAGGTCCGGGACGTAGGTGTAGAGGAGTTTGTCGTCCGCGATGCCGTTGCCCACGGCGTTCGCGAGTGTGACGTTCCCCGCGATGGCGGCGCTCAGGATGCCGGGGCAGCCGATCACCGAGTCGGGGCGGAAGTGCAGCGGGTCGAGGAAGTCGTCGTCGAGGCGCCGGTACACGACGTGCACGGGCACCTCGCCGCGGGTCGTGCGCATCCACACCCGGTTGCTCCGGCACACCAGGTCGTGCCCCTCGACCAGCTGCACGCCCATCAGCCGGGCCAGCAGGGCGTGTTCGAAGTAGGCCGCGTTGCTGGGCCCGGGGGTGAGGACGACGACCCGGGGATCGCTCGCCGCCCCGCCGGGCGCGGCCGCGCGGAGGGCGGCGAGCAGCCGCCCCGCGTATCCGTCCACCGGGAGCACGTGCTGCTCGGCGAAGAGCGAGGGGAAGATCCGGGTCATCGCGCGCCGGTTCTCGATGACGTACGACACCCCGCTCGGCACCCGCACGTTGTCCTCGAGGACGCGGAAGGCCCCCGCCTCGTCCCGGACCAGGTCGATTCCGGCCACATGGATGCGCACCCCGCCGGGCGGCTCCACCGCGTGCGCCGCCCGGTGGAAGTGCGGCGAGCCAAGGAGCAGCCGCCAGGGCACCACCCCGTCCTCGAAGGCCCGCGCGGGTCCGTAGGCGTCGGCCAGATAGGCCTCCAGGGCCCGCACCCGCTGGGCCACGCCTCTTCGTAGGAGATCCCATTCCAGGGCGTCGAGGATCCTCGGCACCAGGTCCAGTGGCCAGGGCCGTTCCTCGCCCGCGAAGGCGTAGGTCACCCCCCGGTCGGTGAAGGCCCGGGCCATCTGGTCGGCCCGGAACCGCAGTTCACTCGGTTCGATCGGCTGGAGCGCAGCCAGTACCGGCTCATAGGCGGTCCTGACCTCACCCGGCCGTACAAACATCTCGTCCCACGCGTCGGCCAACGCGTACGCGTCGAATATGTCCGCCATGGAGGGACGTTAGAGCGGGCACGTAACGCGGCGATCACTGGCGGATTTCGGGGATTCGCCGGGACCGCCGCGCCACGCGCCCGCGAGCGACCCTCCCTGCAACGCACCTCCCCCGTGGGTGCGTTGCACGGGGCCCCGGCCCGATCGGGGGAGGATGGACCGGGGCCCCGCCGGGTGCACGGCGGCACCCGTGGGAAGCGGCTCCCACGATGCCGCGCACACCCCCCTGCCACCACCGTCAGCTTGTTGCAACGCGGCCGGCGGAGGCGGTGTGATATCCGTTCACATCCGGTCATTACGGCCCCCCGCGTGAGGGGAGCCGTGTTGCGGACCCGGTCCGGACCGCTCATAGTTGCGCTGCGGAAGAGGCAGCAAACCGGGGGTGGAACGGTCGATGGCCGGGCACGGGACGGAGGAGCATCCACACGGTGCCGACCGGCTGTGCGCCGTCGGGGACCGTGTGTACTCCCGGGCCGTGCGCCGGGGCCGGGTGCCGCGCACGGACGCCGACACGGTGCCCTGCCTGCTCGAGCTGGCGCTGCTGCACCCCGACCCCGATGACATGGACTGGCTGGTGCCGACCGCACCGCAGGAGGTCATGACCCGGCTGCTGCGCGGGGTGTACGACGAGGTGACGGACAGCCAGCGGCGGGTGGGGTCGGCGGTCGAGGCGTTCGAGTGGTACGCCGGTCTGGGACGGCAGTTGCAGGCCGTGTCGGCCTCCGCGGAGGGCACCGCGGCCATCCGGGTGCTCGACGGGCTGTCCCGGATCCAGGCGGCCATGGACGAGGCGACGGAGGCCTGCACGCAGGAGGTGCTGACCGTCCAGCCGGGCGGTATCCGGCGGGAGTCGGAGCTGACCGAGGGGCTGCACCGGGCCGTCGCCCTGCGCGGGCGGGGCGTGCGGATGCGCGACCTGTACACGCACGTCGCCCGGCACGGCCAGGGCCTGCTCAACTACCTGGAGCTGATGGGCGACGCGGTCGAGGCCCGCACGCTCGACGAGGTCATCGACCGCCTCATCCTCTTCGACCGCACGGTGGCGTTCATCCCCGCGAACGCGGACCGCACGATGGCCCTGGAGCTGCGCCACCCCGCCCTCGTCGAGTACTTCGTCACGGTCTTCGAACGCCTCTGGCGCCTCGCGATCCCGCTCACCGCCCCGCTCCCCGACACCGGCATCGAGGGCATCTCGCACCGGGAGCAGTCCATCGCGGCGCTGCTCGCGGAGGGCCACCAGGACGCGGTCATCGCCGAACGCCTCGGCATCAGCGTGCGCACCTGCCGGGCCCACATCGCCCGTCTCTCGGAGACGCTGGGCGCGGCCAGCCGTACCCAACTGGGCGTGCGGATAGCGCAGGTGGGGCTGGACCGGCCGCCGGGCGGCACGACCGCGGCCCCGGACACGGCCCCGGACACGGTCAGCCTTCCTGATCAAGGATCCCCGAGCGTCCGATGAGGTAGCCGAGCTGGGCGCGGCTCTCGCTGCCGAGCATGGTGGCGAGCTTGGCGATGTGGACCCGGGCGGTACGGATGTTCATGCCGAGGCGTTCGGCGATGACGGCGTCCGTGTGACCCTCCACGAGGAGGGCGGCGATGGCCTGCTGGCGGGGAGTGATGCCGTTGACGGTGGGGCGTTGCTCAAGGGTGGGGTAGAGGGGGGAGGCCAGGCGCCAGAGGCGGTCGAAGGTGGTCACGAAGTACTTGATCAGCGCGGGGTGCCGGACTTCGAGGGCGAGGCCGCCGTCGCCGTCGGCCGGGAGGAAGGCGACCTCGCGGTCGATCACGATCAGCCGGTCCGGCAGTTCGTCGAGGCCACGGACCTCCATGTCACCCCGCAGCCGCTCGAAGCCGCCGTACACGGCCGGGACATGGCGCAGGGTGTGCTGGTAGAGGGCGCGGATGCGGGCGCCGCGATCGAGGATCGCCTGGTCGCGCTCGCGGGCGGCCGCGACGGCGGCACGGGCCCGGGGGCCGGTGAGCCCGGCGTGCGACTGGATGCAGAGCACTTCCCGGCCCGCCTCGGCCATGGCGTCGGTGATGGCCTCGTTGATGGGCTTGGTGCCGCTGTGCAGCCGCAGGGTGGGGGTCTCGCCGCCCGCGCCCGGCTCGACGGCCCGCAGCAGCGGTTCGAACTGGGCCACCAGCCGTTCCTCGCGGCGCCGTTCGTCGGCGATCCGGGCGGCGGAGGAGCGCAGCAGCCGGTGCAGGGCCGCGGCGGGGGCCACCGGCTCCAGCCGGCCCAGGTCGTCGAGGGCCGGGTGCAGCAGACCGGAGTCGGTGAGGCAGGGGGCCTCGGCAGCCTCCTCGGCGCCGACGTGCCCGGCGCGCAGCGCGCGTTCGTACAGCTTCGCGCCGGCCGGGCACAGCTCCTCGACACCGTGCTCGCAGCGGCTCACAGCCCGCCCTCACGGTCCTTGAGGATCCCGGACTGCCCGATGAGGTAGCCGAGCTGGGCGCGGCTCTCGCTGCCGAGGGTGGTGGCGAGCTTGGCGATGTGGACGCGGGCGGTGCGGATGTTCATGCCGAGGCGGGCGGCGATGACGGCGTCGGTGTGGCCCTCGACGAGGAGGGCGGCGATGGCCTGCTGGCGGGGGGTGACGCCGTTGACGGTGGGGCGTTGCTCCGCTTTGGGGAACAGCGGGGTGGCCAGGTGCCAGAGCCGGTCGAAGGCGGTGGCGAAGTAGCCGATGAGTGCGGGGTGGCGGACTTCGAGGGCGAGGCTGCCGTCGCCGTCGGCGGGGAGGAAGGCGACGGTGCGGTCGATGACGACCAGCCGGTCGGGGACCTCGTCGAGGCCGCGGGCCACGTTGTCGCCCTTCAGGGACTCGGTGTAGGTGTAGACGGCCTGCACATGGAACAGGGTGTGCTGGTAGAGCGTGCGGAACCGGCCGCCGCGGTCGAGAAACGCCTTGTCGCGCCCGTAGGCGGTGGATTCCGCGGCGGTGCCGCGCGCGCCGACCATGCCGGCGTGCGGCTGGATGCAGAGGACTTCCTCCCGGGCCTGTGCCATGGCCTCGCCGATGGCCTGGTTGATCCGCCGGGTGCCGCTGAGCAGCCGTAGGGCCGGGGAGGCCGGCACCGTGCCGGGTTCCGGTGCGATGTGCATCAGCGGTGCGAAGAGCTCCGCCAGCCGCTCCTGTCGCCGCCACTCGCCGGCGATACGGACACGGGCCCCGCGCAGCATCCGGTTCAGGGCGACGGCGGGCGCCACGGGCTCCATCCGGCCGGGGTCGTCCGGCGCCGGGTGCAGCAGGCCGAGGTCGACGAGGCAGGGCACTTTCGTGGCGTCCTGGGCGGAGACGTGCCCGTCGCCGAGGGCACACCCGTAGAGTTCCGCTCCCGCGGCGCACAGGTCCTCGACGCCGTGCTCGGCATGAGGGTCGGGGGTCACGGCCTGCCGGCCTCTTCGGGAGGCGTCTGTTCCAGGATTCCGGACTGGGCGATCAGGTAGCCCAGTTGCGCGCGGCTGCCGCTGCCCAGGAGCTGGGCCAGCTTGGCTATGTGGGCCCGGCAGGTGCGGACGTTCATGCCCAGGCGCCGGGCGATCGCCTCGTCGACATGGCCCTCGATGAGGAGCTTGGCGATGGAGTGCTGGATCTCGGTGATGCCGTCGGGGGCGGTCTCGTAGGGCGCGCCGGCGCTGAGCGGGACCGCGCGGTTCCACATGAACTCGAAGACCTTGACCAGGTAGCGGACGAGTCCCGGGTGACGGAGTTCGAGGGCGATCTCCCCGTCGTCGCGGGTCGGGATGAAGGCCACGGTCTCGTCGCAGATGATCAGCCGCTCGACGAGTTCGTCGATCGTGCGGTACTCCACCTTGCCGTCGGTGAACTGGGCGACGTAGGCGAGCGTCTCGGGGCTGTAGCGGGCAGGATGCTGGTAGAGCGTGCGGATGCGGCAGCCGCGTTCGATCAGCGGGCGGTCGCGGTTCAGTCCCTGGGCGAGGGTGTGCTCCAGGCGGCGGCGGCTCGGCTGCACGGTGAGCATCTCGGTCTGGCACTGAGCGGTGGCCAGGTCGAGGGCCGCGTTGATCCGGTCCAGCCCCTCCAGCACCGTGATGGAGTGCGTGGTCCCCGTCGACTGGGCGCTCAGGGTCATGAACGGCTCGAAAGCGTCGGCGAGTTCGATCGACATCCGCCTGCGTTGGGTGATCTCGTTCTCGATCGGGTTCAGCCGCTGGGCGAGGGCGACCGAAGGGGGGACCGGGCGCAACCAGTTCGGGTCGTCAGGATCGGCATGAAGGAGGGCGAACTCCATCAAACAGGGCGCCGGTTCCACATCCGTACGGGCGACTCGTCCCGTCCGGAGAGCGTTCCCGTAGAGACGGCGCCCGTCCTCGCACAGGTCGGTCAGCCCGTGAGGATGTGTCCGGTTAGTCTCATTTATTGTCAAATCTCCACCCCCCAGGGTCCTGAACGTGCAGGAACATGATGCATCGATTGTGTGGCCACGACGTGCCGGAATGGGCCATCGTCGTATTCGGACGGGGGAGAGGTGACCTTCAAATGAGGACGAAGCCGACTATGCATAAGAGAATGCTTCGCTCGGCGCTAGTCGCCGCCTTCTCCGCCGTTGTGGCTTTCGGGGCGCTGAGCGGCTCTGCGGGCATCGGCAGTGCCAAGGCGGGCGACAGTACCTGGCGCACCAACACAGTGACGGCCGCCGGGGTCGGCGACAGCACCTGGATCGTCACGGCGTCCGACGTCCCGGGTGACAGCACCTGGGTCGCTCCGAGCGACAGTACGTGGGTCGCCGAGTCATGACCACCCCACCCGACGACCGCTCCTTCCGCCGCGAAATGGCCACGGCCTACCGCTCCGGCTGGCACTTCATCGACCTGGTCACCGCCATCCCCCACAGCGGTGACTCGCTGATGGTGACCGTCTTCGGTGAGCCGGTCGTCGTCACGCGCGACGAGGATGAGGACGTACGGGCGTACCGGTGCCTGCGTAAGCCCCGGGGTGCGCCGCAGCCCGTGCGGTGTGCGATCCGGTACGGAATGATCTTTGTGAACCTGGACCAACGGGACCACCGGCTGGCTGAGCCGGATGTCCCGGACGTGAGGACCATCTCGGCCACCCCCCGCAGTGCCTGACGCGATTCCCCCGTCGTAAAAGATCGCTCAGGTGCTTCCCCCCGCAGCGGCGTCACCGTGACCTGAACACGGTGACGCCGCTGCAGTTTTGGGCGGACATTTCGCCGTATCGACTGGTTTCGGCCACCCCTCACCGTGGCTGAATTTAGCCTTCGGAACAGGGTGACCGCCCCGGCCCCGCACCCGCCCTCACCCGCACCCCGCGTTCCCGCCTGTCCCGCCGCCCGCCTGTCCCGGCGCCCGCCCCGCCGTGCTCTCGGCCGCCGCCCGGGACGGGTTCTCCCCGGGTGCTCTCCTGTGCAGGGGACACCTGTGCGCTCACCTTCTTCACGATCACCCGGCCGGCTCCGCCTCCGGGTCGTTCCTGGCAGTCCCCGGAAGGGCTCCCGCTCGTACCTTGAGTGGAATAGACTCAACTTTGTGTACGTTGGCTGAGTCAGCCGAACGACGCCGAGGAGGAGAACGCGAACGTGGACGCCGAGCTGACCAACAGGAGCCGGGACGCGATCAACGCGGCCAGCAGCCGGGCCGTGACCGAGGGGCACGCGGACCTCACCCCTGCCCACCTGCTGCTGGCTCTGCTGGCCGGGCAAGGCCAGCGGCAGGATATTGCGAACATCACCGACCTGCTCGCGGGGGTCGATGCCGACCAGGCCGCCGTACGCCAGGGCGCCGAGCGCGTGCTGGCCGCGCTGCCCAGCGTGACCGGTTCCACGGTCGCGCCCCCGCAGCCCAACCGCGAGCTGCTCGCGGTCATCGCCGACGCCGGCGAACGCGCCAAGGACCTCGGTGACGACTACCTCTCCACCGAGCACCTGCTCATCGGTATCGCCGCGAAGGGCGGCGCGGCCGGCGAGGTCCTTGACCGCCAGGGTGCCACCGCGAAGAAGCTGGTGGAGGCCTTCCAGAAGGCCCGCGGCGGGCGCCGGGTGACCACCGCCGACCCCGAGGGCCAGTACAAGGCGCTGGAGAAGTTCGGCACCGACTTCACGGCCGCCGCCCGGGACGGCAAGCTCGACCCGGTCATCGGCCGCGACCAGGAGATCCGCCGGGTCGTGCAGGTGCTGTCCCGCCGTACGAAGAACAACCCGGTCCTCATCGGCGAGCCCGGCGTCGGCAAGACCGCCGTCGTCGAGGGGCTCGCGCAGCGGATCGTCAAGGGGGACGTCCCCGAGTCGCTGAAGGACAAGCGGCTCGTCTCGCTCGACCTCGGGGCCATGGTCGCCGGGGCCAAGTACCGCGGCGAGTTCGAGGAGCGGCTGAAGACCGTCCTCGCCGAGATCAAGGACTCCGACGGGCAGATCATCACCTTCATCGACGAGCTGCACACGGTCGTCGGCGCGGGCGCGGGCGGCGACTCCGCCATGGACGCCGGCAACATGCTGAAGCCGATGCTGGCGCGCGGCGAGCTGCGCATGGTCGGCGCCACCACCCTCGACGAGTACCGCGAACGCATCGAGAAGGACCCGGCGTTGGAGCGCCGCTTCCAGCAGGTGCTGGTGGCGGAGCCCACGGTCGAGGACACCATCGCCATCCTCCGCGGTCTGAAGGGCCGTTACGAGGCCCACCACAAGGTCCAGATCGCCGACAGCGCGCTGGTCGCCGCCGCGACCCTCTCCGACCGGTACATCACCTCCCGCTTCCTCCCCGACAAGGCCATCGACCTCGTCGACGAGGCGGCCTCCCGGCTCCGCATGGAGATCGACTCGTCGCCCGTCGAGATCGACGAACTCCAGCGCTCCGTCGACCGGTTGAAGATGGAGGAGATGGCGCTGGAGAAGGAGACCGACCCGGCCTCCCGGGAGCGCCTGGAGAAGCTGCGCCGCGACCTCGCCGACAAGGAGGAGGACCTGCGCGGCCTCAACGCCCGCTGGGAGCGCGAGAAGCAGTCCCTGAACCGGGTCGGCGAGCTGAAGGAGAAGCTCGACGCCCTGCGCGGCACCGCCGAACGCGCCCAGCGCGACGGCGACTTCGACACCGCCTCCAAGCTGCTGTACGGCGAGATCCCGCAGCTGGAGAAGGAGCTGGAGGCCGCGTCCGAGGCCGAGGAGGAGACCTCCCGGGACACCATGGTCAAGGACGAGGTCGGCTCCGACGACATCGCCGACGTGGTGGCCGCCTGGACCGGCATCCCGGCCGGGCGCCTGCTGGAGGGCGAGACCCAGAAGCTGCTCCGCATGGAGGACGAGCTGGGCCGCCGGCTGATCGGCCAGACCGAGGCCGTACGCGCGGTCTCCGACGCCGTCCGCCGCTCCCGCGCGGGCATCGCCGACCCGGACCGCCCCACCGGCTCCTTCCTCTTCCTCGGTCCGACCGGCGTCGGCAAGACCGAACTCGCCAAGGCCCTCGCCGACTTCCTCTTCGACGACGAGCGGGCGATGGTCCGCATCGACATGTCGGAGTACAGCGAGAAGCACAGCGTGGCCCGGCTGGTCGGCGCCCCGCCCGGGTACGTCGGCTACGAGGAGGGCGGCCAGCTCACGGAGGCGGTCCGCCGCCGCCCGTACACGGTGGTGCTCCTCGACGAGGTGGAGAAGGCGCACCCCGAGGTCTTCGACATCCTGCTCCAGGTGCTGGACGACGGCCGCCTCACCGACGGCCAGGGCCGCACGGTCGACTTCCGCAACACCATCCTGGTGCTGACGTCGAACCTGGGCAGCCAGTACCTGGTCGACCCGGTCCTCGGCGAGGAGGAGAAGAAGCGGCAGGTCCTGGAGACGGTCCGGCAGTCCTTCAAGCCGGAGTTCCTGAACCGCCTGGACGACCTGGTGGTCTTCTCCGCCCTGGCCAAGGACGAACTGGCCCGGATCGCCCGGCTCCAGATCGACCGGCTCGCCAAGCGCCTCGCCGACCGCCGGCTCGCCCTGGAGATCACCCCGGAGGCCCTGGCCTGGCTCGCCGAGGAGGGCAACGACCCGGCGTACGGCGCCCGCCCGCTGCGCCGCCTGGTCCAGACCGCCATCGGCGACCGCCTCGCCAAGGAGATCCTGGCCGGCGAGGTCAAGGACGGCGACACGATCCGCGTGGACGCGTTCGGGGAGGGGCTGATCGTGGGGCCGGTGACGGCGGAGGAGGCCGTGGAAAGCGCCGGTCAGGAGACCGGGAAAACGCTCTGAGCGGAATTCCGCCAACGCGAGATGAACCCGCCGGGGCGGGGGTTGCCACCCCCCTCCCCGGATGGGGGAGGATGGCGGGGTCCAGACGAAGGGAAATTCACGGTGACCATCGACCCGTCCTCGATTCCGAACTTCGGGGGCCAGCCCGAGCCGCAGCCCCAAGGACCGGCGGGCCCCGTCGTCCCGGATCAGGATCTTGTGAAGCAGCTCCTCGACCAGATGGAGCTCAAGTATGTCGTCGACGACGAGGGCGACCTCGCGGCGCCGTGGGAGCAGTTCCGTACGTACTTCATGTTCCGCGGTGAGGACGAGCAGGCCGTCTTCTCGGTGCGGACGTTCTACGACCGCCCCCACAAGATCGACGAGAAGCCGCAGCTGCTCGAGTCGATCGACGACTGGAACCGGCGGACCCTGTGGCCCAAGGTCTACACCCACACCCACGACGACGGCACTGTCCGTCTCATCGGTGAGGCCCAGATGCTGATCGGCACGGGCGTCGACATCAACCACTTCGTCTCGTCCACGGTCAGCTGGGTGCGGGCCGCGATCGAGTTCGACAAGTGGCTGGTCGAGCAGCTCGGCCTGGAGGAGGCCGTCAACGAGGCCGAGAAGCCCGAGGACGACGAGTAGTCCGTCCTCCTGTCGCTTCCCGCAGTCTTCCTACAGCGGTGTGTGCGCGTACACGACGAGGTACGTGCCGTAGCCGAACGAGAGCCCGGCCAGGGCCGTGACCACCACCGTCGCGTGCCAGGGCCGGGCTCTCGCCGTGCGGACCAGCGCCCGGGCCAGTGGGAGCAGCAGCGGGAAGGCCGGGAGCAGGAAGCGCGGCTTCGACTCGAAGAAGCCCGAGCCGCCGAGCGCGATCAGCAGGAGCACGGCGGTGTAGGCGAGCAGCGGCAGCGGGGCGCGGTCCAGGGCCAGGAGGGCGAACAGGACCACCGCGGCCGCCACGATCAGCAGGGACATCGGGAAGACGAAACGGTCGCCGCGCAGCAGCAGCGTACGGACGAAGGCCAGCGAGCCCCGGCCGAAGTCGAAGCGCGAGCCCCACAGCCGTTGTACGCCGAAGTAGCCGCCGAGCGCGTCGCCGGTGCGGCGGCCGACCCAGAGGACGTACGCGGTCCAGCCCAGCGGGGCGAGCGCCGCGCCCGTCCACAGCCTGTGGGTAACCCGGCCGCGGGCGCGGCGCAGCTCGCAGGCCGCGGCGAGCAGGACGGCCGCCGCGACCGCGAAGCCGTTGGGGCGGGACAGCCCCGCCAGGGCGGCCAGGGTGCCCGCCCACACCCAGTTCCCGGCCAGGACCGCGTACAGCGACCAGGCGGCGAAGGCGGTCAGGACCGGTTCCGTGTACGCCATGGACAGCACCACGGAGTGCGGAAGCAGCCCCCAGAGCAGCACCAGGGCGGTGCCCACCGCACGGCCGTGCAGCCGGGCGCCCACCGCGTAGATCCCGCCCGCGGCGACGGCGGCGGCCGCCCACGACACCAGCAGCCCCGCGCCGGCCCCGCTGAGCGGGGTCACGGCCGTCAGGGTCCGGATCAGCGCCGGGTAGAGCGGGAAGAACGCCAGGTCGCTGTGGACGATGCCGGGACCGAAGTACAGGGTGCGGCCGTAGCCGTGCGCCGCGATCCCCAGGTACCACGCCGCGTCCCACGACCTGCCGAGCAGCGTCAGCGGATGCCGGCCGCCCGCCCAGGCGGCCAGCGCCAGCACGGCCATGCCGGTGAGCCGGGCCGCCGCGAACAGCCCCACGGCCACCCCGCCCGCCGTGACGACGGACAGCCGGGTGCCGGGCCGCTGCGCGACGGGCGGGGCGAGGGCGGTGGTGCTGGCGTGGCTCACATTCGCACAGTGCCGGGGGATCGGGGCGGGTGCGAGAAATGTACGCCCGATGGGGGACGCACCCCCGTAGAGGCGCGAGCCGCAGCGCCCCGTAGGGGGAGCCGCGAAATGACTGTGCCCCGCCAGGATCGACCTGGCGGGGCACAGTGTCGAGAGAAGCGGTCAGCCGGTCGAATATTGCGTGCGCTGGTCAGGCACACGTCCCCCGCCGCCCGCGGCTACGACAGCTGCCGCAGCCGCTCCGCCGCCTCCTTCAGCACCTCGGCACGCAGGCCCGCCGCGAGGATGTCCCGCTTGGTCTGCATGTCCCGGCGGAACCTCTCGAAGTACGCGTCCGGGAGGGCGAGGGCCTCCGCGACCGCGTACTGGAAGGGGCCCGAGGCGACGTACGTCAGGAACTGCTTCGCCGAGCGCACCGCCGTGACCAGCTCCGGCGTCGACGTCACCCAGCCGACACCGCGTTCGTGCACTCATTCGAGGGTACGTGCGACACCAGAACTGCCCTGGCAGGGGTTTCAGAACAGGGCCGTCACGCTGTGCTGGATGGCCGCCACGTCCGCCGCCACCGTGGCGGTCGCGTGGACCCCGGGGGCGATGAAGCCGAGCCAGCGCAGGAGCGTGCTGCGGCGGGGCTCGTCACGGGCGAGCTCGGCCTCAACCTGCTCGGCGGCCTCGACCAGTTCCGCCCCGTCGTCGTACCGCTCCTCGTTGCGGCGCAGTCCGTCCAGCAGCAGGCTCACCGCAGCGCGGAGTTCCGCCACGGCCGCGGCGTGCTCGGCCGGAGTCGGAGCGCCGGTCGCCGTGGCGTGTCCCACGGCGACCGTGCTCTGCTCGATCCGCACGTCCCGGCCGGCCTGAATACCGCTGACGTGACCCGCCGCCCCATGAGCCTCGTGATCGGGCATCATGTCACCTCTGCTTGGCCGGCTGCGGCGGGTTGTTCCACTGGCCGCCGCCTCCGGCGCGGACGGCGGAGCGGGTGATGGAGATGTCGCGTCCGGCGAACAGACCGGAGTTGTAGATGGTCGTCTGCCGCTGGATCAGGTCGCTGGAGTCGATGTTGTGGTTCTCCAGGAACTCCACCAAGGCGTCCAGCACACGGTGTTCGATCGTCTTGGCATACAACTCTCGGTCCAGCGACTGGAAGTAGCGGTGGTAGAGCTGGTCGCTCGCCTCCTCCCGGAGGCTGAACTCCGCGCCGTAGTCGAAGGAGCGCAGGCGGATCCTGCGCTCCTGCCGACGTTGCTCGCGCCGCTGCGCGAGCGGTGCGAAGAGATCTCCGACGACCGCGAACGGAGCCCGGACCAGAAGGATCGGGGTGCGCAGAGCCGCCTCTCCCACCAGTCGGCACCACTGCCGGAAAGTGGGGGAGTCCAGCAGCACGTCCACGGTCCGGTACCGCTCACGTACGGGTGCGAGCAGACAGTTGGTGCCCTCGATGAACGCCATGTCGCGGTCGGGCAGAAGCGCACACCTCAGGAGCAGGGTGCTGACCAGCTCGCCGCTCCATCCGGCGACGCGAATCGCCAGATAGGGCCGCGCCCTGCCCTTGCCGTCCTCGCGCAGATCGCGCAGGAGGGCGTCCGAGACCTGCGCTCCGGGTGGTCCGGCCTGGTTGCGCAGCACCTCGGCCCGGGTGCGGTCGTCGATTCCGATCAGCAGGTCGGCCCCGTTGACCAGGAGCACGTCGGCGATGTCCATGCCGGGCAGCTTGAGCGCCCCGACCCGGGCGGAGATATGGGCGTTGAGCTCGTGGACGGTGAAGGGGATGACCTGCTTGCCGGTCTCGGGGCGCCCGGTGTTCAGCGCGAACGACCATGTGCTGTAGGTCAGGCCGTGCCCGACGAAGGGCTCGAAGCGCGAAGAGACCACGACATTGCCACGGTCACGGAGTTCGATCGCCTCGATGCGTGCGGCCTCCATGGCCGTCGGCGGTCTGGGTGCTTGCCTGGGGTCGAAGTTCTCCCGCTTCAACTGCCGCGAGACGACTCGGTAGTGCACGGACAGCAGTTCGGCGGCCACGATCACCCAGGCGGCGAACAGACCTAGGAGCAGGGATCCGCCGAAGGTGAACGGCAGGGTGACCACTACGACGAGCAGCAGAAGGAGGAGTACGACATCCCGCCGTTGCTGCCGGCCGCGGGCGGCCAGCGCGTGCCGCAGCACGCAACCGAGGTCCACTCCGGGCGAGGAGGCTGCGGCACGGCGCGGCTCGTGCACGATCCGGGCCACGGCCTTGCGGGCGAGCCCGATGTCGGTGTGCATCGCGGCGCACAGATACCGGGTGACGTCGTAGGTGAAGGGAGGGGGCGCTCCCTCCGGGGGTGCCGACTGCGGCAGGGGCGGGAAGTGAGCCGGCGTCCGCACGGCCTCGGACGCGGGCGAGACGGGTCGCGTGGACCGCGGAGGAACGGGTGAGTGGCCGCCGGAGGCGTCATCAGGTGGATCAATGGACGAGTTCATCGCTACTGCCTAGGGGATTTCCGGCAACTGCGGCGGACGCGCGCTGAGGCGCTGTGCCTGATCAGCAGGCTACCCAGGGCGCCACCCACTTTACTCCGATTTTTCTCTTTCGCAGCTTTTGTCACATCAGGCTCGAAGGCCGCACAAGCCCTATCGGCGTCTGCATCGAGATGCCACGTGCCGCTTCGAACTGTGGGCGGAACACGAGCTGTTGTGCCTTCGTCGCGGGCTGGAGGGGCTGTCGGGCGCGCTTGTCACCAGCCCGGCACCGCCCCGGCCCGGCCGCCACTGGAGCGGGTCCGACCGCGACGCCCCCTCCGCCCAGTCGGAGACGGTGATCCGCAGCCTCCTGCACCTGAGGACGGCCGTGTGCTCAGGTGGCGTACTGGGGTGATGTGCAGTTTGTGTTGCCGAAGCTCCGGCCGAAACCGAAACCGAAACCGAAACCGAAACCGAAACCGAAACCGAGGCCGAGGCGCGCGCCGCGAAGGTGCCTGCTGACACGCGACTCACGTGGCTCCTCCGGTGCGGGGCGCGGTTCCACGGAGCGGCCCCGGACCGTGCGGCTGTTACGCGGCCAGCGACTTGAGCCGGGAGGCCGCCTCCTCCAGCACGCTCGTCCGCTTGCAGAAGGCGAACCGTACGAACGGGGCGCCGGCCTCTCGGTGGTCGTAGAAGACCGCGTTGGGGATCGCCACGACTCCGCAGCGCTCGGGCAGCGCACGGCAGAAGGCGAAGCCGTCGCTTTCGCCGAGGGGGCGGATGTCGGTGGTGATGAAGTACGTGCCGGCCGAGCGGAAGACCTTGAACCCGGCCCGCTCCAGACCCGCGCCGAGCAGTTCTCGCTTGGCGAGCAGATCGGCGCGCAATTCGTCGAAGTAGCTGTCGGGGAGGCGCAGCGCTTCGGCGACGGCGTACTGGAAGGGGCCGGCCGAGACATACGTCAGGAACTGCTTGGCCGAGCGCACGGCGGAGACGAGGGCGGGCGTCGACGTCACCCAGCCGACCTTCCAGCCGGTGAAGGAGAAGGTCTTGCCGGCCGAGCCGATGGTGACCGTGCGCTCGCGCATGCCGGGGAGGGTGGCGAGGGGCACGTGTTCCGCCTCGTCGTACACCAGGTGCTCGTACACCTCGTCGGTCACCACCAGCAGGTCCCGCTCCACGGCCAGTTCGGCGACCGCGGTCAGCTCGGCGCGGGTGAGGACCGTGCCGGTCGGGTTGTGCGGGGTGTTGACCAGGAGGAGCCGGGTGCGCGGGGTGACGGCGGCGCGCAGCTCGTCGAGGTCGAGGCGGAAGGCGCCGGCGTCGGGGCGCAGGGTGACCGGGACCCGGGTGCCGCCCGCCATCGCGATGCTCGCCGCGTAGGAGTCGTAGTACGGCTCCAGGGCGACGACCTCGTCCCCGGGTTCCAGGAGGGCGAGCAGGGCGGCCGCGATGGCCTCGGTGGCGCCGGCGGTGACCAGCACCTCGGCGTCCGGGTCGTAGGAGAGGCCGTACCGGCGCTGCTGGTGCGCGGCGATCGCGGTGCGCAGCTCGGGGACGCCCGGGCCCGGCGGGTACTGGTTGCCGCGCCCCTCGCGCAGCGCGCGTACGGCGGCCTCCCTGACCTCCTCGGGTCCGTCGGTGTCCGGGAAGCCCTGCCCCAGATTGATGGAGCCGGTGCGCAGGGCGAGGGCGGACATCTCGGCGAAGATCGTGGTGCCGAACTCGGCCAGCCGGCGGTTCAGGAGCGGGCGTTCGCTGGAGGTCATGCCGGTCATCCTGCGCCCAGGCTCCGGACTTCCTCAACCCGGCTTCCGGGCGGGCACCTGCGGCAACACCCTGACGGCGGTGCGGGCTGCAGTCGCGGTGCCGAGGGATTGCGGCCATGCTGGCAGGAGGGCATGGCCGACTTCGCGCGGGCACGGTGCATCGGTGACCGCGCCGCACAGGAAGGTTGCTGCCATGACAACGGTGCCGAGCAGGCCAGAGCGAGGACACGGGGAGCCCGGCGGCAGCGGAACGTTCACCGCGTCCATGTTCGCCGGGAGCATGATGATGCTCAGCGGCCCCCTCAGCATTCTGATGGGCGCATCCGGTATCGCACAGGACACGCTGTTCGCCGCGTCCCGGTACTCCTACCGGTTCGACCTGACGGCCTGGGGCTGGATTCACCTCGTGATCGGAGTGGCACTCGTCATCGCCGCCCTGGGAGTGCTGACGGACCAGGGCTGGGGCCGCGGGGCCGGTATAGGGGTGGCGGCGGTCAGCCTGATCACCCAGTTCATGTTCGTTCCGTACTACCCGTTGTGGGCCATCCCGGTGATGACGATCGACCTCCTGATCCTCTTCGCGCTGACGCGGGGCCGGCTGTCCTGAGGGACCCTCAGAAGTTCCTCAACTCCGCTTTGGCCGCCGTGACGGCGGGGCATCCCCAGTCCACGCCGCGCTCTCGCGGTGGCCGGGGCGCCCACGGGGGGTCGCCTTCGGGGGAACGGAAAGAAGGTGACGCCATGGGCACCGTCTTCATCGTGGTGGTGGCCGCGGTCATCTGCCTCGCGATCGTCGCGTCGGCGGTCCGCCGGGGCGGCGGGACCAAGGGGGCGTACCGCGACGGCGGTTCCTCGTCCTACGACAGCTCCGGCAGCTGGTGGGCCGGGGACTCGGGGTCGTCCTCCTCGCACGGCGGCGGTCATCACGGAGGTGGCCACTCCTGCGGCGGCGGGCACTCCTCGTGCGGCGGCGGGTCGTCCTGCGGGGGCGGTTCGTCGTGCGGCGGGGGCGGCTGCGGAGGGGGCAACTGAGCCACCGGGCGGTGGCGGGGGCCGGGGCGTCCGGACGGAGGGCGGGGGGAGCTCTCTCCGGGCGCCCCGGCGTGCGCCGGAAAGAGTGGGGCGCACAACTTGGTTGAACAGTTGAGCTGTGGAGCCCTCTGAGGGATGGAAACCCCACGAAGTTGGGTAAAAACGCTGTGGCGGCACCACAGTTCATGATTCCCTCTAAATCACCAAAGCGGCGCCTCGGACGTCCTGACGACACCCTCCCCCGGCTGGGCCGGCCGGGCCGATCTCCCGGTGTCGACCGAGGTGCGCCGGACCACACTCCTCCCTCTTTTGCGTGTTAGCGGAGCCGATCCATGCTCACGACCCTGAACACCACCTACACCGATACGCGCGCGGCCGACCTCGCCTGGGCCCTGGGGCGCGAGCCGCTGCCCGCCCTGGCCACCCTCGACCTGGAACTGACCGGGGCGAAGCTGCAGTTGAGACTGCTCGGCGCGTCCCACCAGGTACTCCTTGAGGAGAGGTGCGGCGGCTGTTCGGAGACGGTGGCGTGCATCCCGGGGTCCAGCACCCCCCTGCCGCTGGGCGTCGCCAAGCGCAACGGCGACTGGGAGTACGAGTTCGCGGCCCGCGTCGAGGTGCTGTCACCGGGCTCCTTCGCGGGCCGCGCCCAGGAGCTGCTGGCCCTCGTCTCCGAGCATCCGCACGGCCTCGCCGGGGTCTTCCCGGGCAGCCCGCACGCGTTCACGGCGATGCTGGCCCAGCGCCACGAGGGCCAGGTGCACTGGCGCACCTGGCACGCGTACCCGCAGGACGGCCAGCTGGTCGCGACCCGGACCCGGGTCGGTGTGCGGGTCCCGGTGCACCAACCCGTCGCCGGATGACATAAACCAACGAGGCGTCAAAGGGCCCCGAGTTCCACACGTGTGGGTGACGAAGCGTACCGAGCGAGTGACGTAACGTCGCAGAGTGATCGATCCGCACGCACCCGCCCCGCCCGGCACACCGCCGCCCTGGGGCGCCCCCGCGCCGCTGCCCGTGCGGCCGGGGACGGGCCGCTTCCTGGTCCTGGCGTGCGTGTTCGTCTGCGCGGCCTGCGGATTGGTGTACGAACTCGAACTCGTCGCCATCGCCTCGTACCTGATCGGCGACTCGGTCACCCAGGCCTCCGTCGTGCTGTCCGTGATGGTCTTCGCGATGGGCGTCGGCTCACTCGCCGCGAAACGGCTGCGCTGGCACGCGGCGGCCGGGTTCGCCGCCGTGGAGGCCGTTCTGGCGCTGATCGGCGGCTGCAGCGCCATGGCGTTGTACGCCGTCTTCGCCTGGACCGGCGGCTGGGGCGGCCTGTGGGCCGCCGGCCCGCGCTGCCTCCTGGTCGCCTTCTCCCTCGCCATCGGCCTGCTCATTGGAGCGGAGGTGCCGCTGCTGATGGAGCTCATCCAGCGCATCCGCCGCCAGGACGCGGGCGGCGCGGTCGCCGACCTGTTCGCGGCCGACTACGTGGGCGCGCTGGTCGGCGGCCTCGCCTTCCCGTTCCTGCTGCTGCCCTTCCTCGGCCAGCTGACGGGCACCCTGCTCACCGGCACCGTCAACGTCGTCGCCGGGGGCGCCCTGGTCCTCGGCCTGTTCCGCCGCGACCTGTCCGGCCGGACCCGCTGGATCCTCCTCGTCGCCAACGTCACCGTCCTCGGCCTCCTCGCCGCCGCCGCCGTCCTCGTCGACGACTTCGAACGGGCCGCACGGCACGCCGTCTACGGCGCCGACGTCCGGGTCGCCCTCCAGACCGACGTCCAGGAGATCGTCCTCACCGGCGGCACCCACGGCCGCCCCCTCGACCTCTTCCTCGACGGCCGGCTGCGGGTCGGCGGCCGCGACGAACGCCGGTACCACGAAGCCCTCGTCCACCCCGCGATGACCGGCCCGCACGCCCGCGTGCTGATCCTCGGCGGCGGCGACGGCATGGCCGCCCGCGAGGTGCTGCGCCACCCCGGCGTCGACCGCGTCGACATCGTCGAACTCGACGCGGGCCTGGTCCGCCTCGCCCGCCACGACCGGGCCCTCGCCGCACTCAACGGGTACGCCTACGACGACCCGCACGTCCACGTGTTCACCGCCGACGCCTTCCACTGGCTCCGCGAGGCACCCCGCTCCGGTTACGCCGGCTCCTCCGGTTACGCCGGTTCCTCCGGTTCCTCCGGTTACGACGTCGTCATCGCCGACCTGCCCGACCCCGGCATCACCGCCAGCACCAAGCTGTACTCCCAGGAGTTCTACGGCCTCGTCCGCCGCGCCCTCGCCCCCGGCGGCCGCCTGGTCGTCCACGCCGGACCGGTCCAGGCCCGCCCCCACGCCTTCTGGACGGTCGCCGCGACCATGCGGGCGGCGGGCCTCGCCACCACCTCCTACCGGGTCCTCGGCCAGGACGCCGGTTTCACCCCGGGCCCCGACCGCTCGGCGGGCGAGTCCAGGGCCCCGCACGACTGGGGCTTCATCCTCGCGACGGCGGGTTCCCGCGGGCCGCCGCTGCGACTCCCGGCCGACGGACCGCGGCTGCGGACGCTCACGGAAGGGGGACTGGAGCGGGACGCGCTCAAGACGCCGGCGGCCGGGCTGCCGCCGCCGTCGACGCTGGTGCACCCGCGGTACTGAGCGGACCCGGCCGTCAAGGAGGCTCGCAGCGAGCCGTGCGTCGGGGAGGGTGTGCCGGACCGACTCGTGGGTAGGCTCAGTCGCCATGGAGCACCAGGTGTACGTCCCGGCCCCGGCCTCGCGGCTCAGGGAGGCGCTGGCCGACCCCGCGCGGGTCGCCCGGGCAGTCCCCGGCCTCCAGCAGGACGCGGGCGCCGACCCCGGCACCGGCCGCCTCAAGGTCCGCATCGGCAGCCACTCGATCACCTACCGGGGCTCCCTGCGCGTGACCGCCCACGACGACGGTTCCTACGCGGTCGACGGCGACGCCACCGAGGCCCGCGGCACCGGCACGGTGAAGCTGGCGCTGACCTTCCGCCTCGCGGAGACGGGCGAGGGGTGCACCGTCACGGTGACCGGTACGGCCTCCGCCGACGGGCGGGTCGCCGAGCTGCCGGCGGAGGCGGTTCAGGCGGCGGCGACGAGGCTGCTGAGCCGTTTCGCGGAGGGGCTGGGGGAGGCGCCCGCCGCCGAACCGGCCTCGATCTTCGAGACGGAGGTCCCGCCGCCGTCCCTGGCACCAGAGCCGGAACCGGTGGAGGAACCGGTGAGCGAGCCGGTGGTGGAGCCGCTGCCCGAGATCTTCGCCGAGGCGGCGCACGCGCGCCGGACGATGATCGGCCGCAGCGCGGAGGAGGTGGACCACGCGCCGCCGCGGGGGCGGTACGCGCCGGTCCCGGCGCCGCAGACGGTGGCCGGGAGCTCGGCGTTGCGATGGGCCGCACCGGCGGCGGCGCTGGCGCTGGCGTCCGCGATCGTGGTGACGAGGGCGTTGCGGCGCCGGCGGTGAGCTGTAAGGGGGGCGACTGCAGCGCCCCGTATGGGGCGCTGGGGGTACCCCCAGCCGAAGGCTGGGGGAGGAACTGCGCGAGCAACCCCCACCCACCCGCACCCGAAACCCGACGCCCTCCCCCAGTACTGTCATCCCGTGAGTAACGAAGACATCACGCTGACCGCAGGCGACGCCACCCTCCACCTGCACCCCGGCAACGGCGGCCGGATCGCCGGACTCCAGGTCGGATCCCTCGAACTCCTCCGGCAAGGCGACCGTTTCGGCTGCTTCCCGATGGTTCCCTGGTGCGGCCGGATCCGGGACGGCCGTTTCCTCGACGGCGCCAACGTCGTCCAGATGCCCCTCAACTCCCCGCCGCACGCCATCCACGGCACCGCCCGCGACGGCGCCTGGCGCACCGCGCGGGTCTCGGCGAGCGAGGCCGTGATCACGCGCGAACTCGGCGACCCCTGGCCGCACCCCGCGCGCGTCGCCCACGTCGTGCAGCTCGCCGAGGACTCGCTGACGCTGACCATGTCCGTGGAGACGTACGACGACTCCTTCCCGGCCCAGATCGGCTGGCACCCCTGGTTCAACCGGAACCTCGGCGGCCAGGACGCCCAGGACGTCCGGGTGGACTTCACCCCGGCCTGGCAGGAGGAGCGCGGCGCGGACCACCTGCCCACCGGCAACCGCATCGACCCGAAGCCCGGCCCCTGGGACGACTGCTTCGGCATGCCCGACGGTGTCGACGTCACCCTCACCTGGCCGGGGCAGCTGGAGCTGAAGGTCGCCAGCCGCGAACAGTGGGTCGTCGTCTACGACGAGCAGGCGGAGGCCGTCTGCGTGGAGCCGCAGACCGGACCGCCGAACGGGCTCAACACGCTGCCGAAGCTCGTCACCCCGCTGGAACCGCTGGAAGCCACGACCACCTGGACGTGGACGCGCCTCTAAGCTGGTCGGCATGACGGACGTACGCGCTGAGCTGCTGCAACAGATCAAGGACAAGGCCGTGGTGCACGGCAGGGTGACCCTGTCGTCGGGCAAGGAGGCCGACTACTACATCGACCTTCGCCGGATCACCCTGGACGGCGAGGCCGCGCCGCTGGTCGGTCAGGTCATGCTCGACCTGACCGCCGAGCTCGACTTCGAGGCCGTCGGCGGGCTCACCCTGGGCGCGGACCCGGTGGCCACGGCCATGCTGCACGCCTCCCATGCGCGCGGGAAGACGCTGGACGCCTTCGTGGTCCGCAAGGCGGGCAAGGCGCACGGCCTGCAGCGCCGTATCGAGGGAGCCGAGGTCAAGGGCCGCCGCGTGCTGGCCGTCGAGGACACCTCCACCACCGGCGGCTCCGTGCTGACCGCCGTGGAGGCCCTGCGCGAGGCCGGCGCGGAGGTCGTCGCCGTCGCCACCATCGTGGACCGGGCGACCGGGGCGGCCGAGGCGGTCGCCGAGCAGGCGGACGTGCCGTACCTGTTCGCCTTCTCGAAGGATGAACTGGGTCTGGACTGACACCGGGTTGACGACTGGGATTGACGACCGGGATTGACCCGGACTTGACCGACGCGTGGAGCATCGGTTCATGTCTGGAAAGATGGGGACGACGATGACGTCGCCCCCAAGGTCTAGGTCAGGGCCGTAAGAAAACAGCAGTACGCCGACCCGCACACTCAAGGAGCGGACAGATGCCCATCGCAACCCCCGAGGTCTACAACGAGATGCTCGACCGGGCGAAGGCAGGCAAGTTCGCCTACCCGGCCATCAACGTCACCTCGACCCAGACCCTGCACGCGGCGCTGCGCGGCTTCGCGGAGGCGGAGAGCGACGGCATCGTCCAGATCTCGACCGGCGGTGCCGAGTTCCTGGGCGGCCAGTACAAGAAGGACATGGTCTCCGGCTCGGTCGCGCTCGCCGAGTTCGCGCACGTCGTCGCCGAGAAGTACCCGGTGAACGTCGCGCTGCACACCGACCACTGCCCGAAGGACAAGCTCGACGGGTACGTGCGTCCGCTGCTCGCGATCTCCGAGGAGCGGGTGAAGAACGGCCGTAACCCGCTCTTCCAGTCGCACATGTGGGACGGCTCCGCCGAGACCCTCGCCGACAACCTGGCCATCGCGCAGGAGCTCCTGGAGCAGGCCCGCCGCGCCAACATCATCCTTGAGGTCGAGATCACCCCGACCGGTGGCGAGGAGGACGGCGTCTCCCACGAGATCAACGACTCCCTCTACACGACGGTCGACGACGCGATCCGTACCGCCGAGGCGCTGGGCCTCGGTGAGAAGGGCCGCTACCTGCTCGCCGCCTCCTTCGGCAACGTGCACGGCGTGTACAAGCCGGGCAACGTCGTGCTCCGCCCCGACCTGCTCAAGGAGCTGGCCGACGGCGTGGCCGCCAAGTTCGGCAAGCAGTCGCCGTTCGACTTCGTCTTCCACGGCGGCTCCGGCTCCACCGAGCAGGAGATCCGCACCGCGCTGGAGAACGGCGTCGTGAAGATGAACCTCGACACGGACACCCAGTACGCCTTCACCCGTCCGGTCGCCGACCACATGTTCAAGAACTACGACGGCGTCCTGAAGGTCGACGGCGAGGTCGGCTCCAAGAAGACCTACGACCCGCGCACCTGGGGCAAGCTGGCCGAGGCCGGCATGGCCGCGCGCGTCGTCGAGGCCACGCAGAACCTGCGCTCGGCGGGCAACAAGATCAAGTAAGCCGCATTACGGTCAGGACCCGGCGTTCGTCTGTCTACGGCGCCGGGTCCGCTGTATACCTGGAACCATGCCCGACGTCCGGATCGCCTCAGCCCAGGGCAAATGGATCCTGATCACCACGGTCCTCGGCTCCAGCATGGCGCTGCTGGACTCCACAGTCGTCAACGTCGCCCTGCCCCGCATCGGCGACGACCTGGGCGCGAGCCTGTCCGCGCTCCAGTGGACGATCAACGCGTACATGCTGACGCTGGCCGGCCTGATCCTGCTCGGCGGCTCGCTCGGCGACCAGTACGGCCGCCGGAAGATCTTCGTGATCGGGGTCGTCTGGTTCGCGGCCGCGTCCCTGATGTGCGGCCTGGCCCCCACCGACGCCGTACTGATCGGCGCCCGCGCCCTCCAGGGCATCGGCGGCGCCCTCCTCACCCCCGGCTCCCTGGCCCTCATCCAGGCCTCCTTCCACCCCGACGACCGGGCCCGCGCGGTCGGCCTGTGGTCCGGCTTCGGCGGCATCGGCGCGGCCATCGGACCGTTCCTGGGCGGCTGGCTGGTGGACGGGCCGGGCTGGCGCTGGGTCTTCCTCCTCAACGTCCCGCTGGCGCTGCTCTGCGTCCCCATCGCGCTGCGGCACGTCCCCGAGTCCGCCGACGGCCGGGTCCACGGCCGCTTCGACGCCCTCGGTGCGGTGCTGGGCGCGCTCGCGCTCGGCCTGGTGACGTTCGCGCTGATCGAGGCCGGGACCACCTCGCTGCTCGCCATCGCGGGCGTCGCGGCCGGCGTGGCCTTCGTGTACGTCGAGAAGCGCCGCCAGGACCCGATGCTCCCGCTGGACATCTTCGCGTCCCGCCAGTTCACGGCACTGAACATCGTCACCCTGTGCGTGTACGGCGCGTTCGGCGGCTACTTCTTCCTCACCGCGCTCCAACTCCAGGTGGTGGCGGGCTACTCTGCGCTGGCCGCGGGCACGGCCCTGCTCCCGACGACGGCCCTGATGCTCCTGTTCTCCGCCCGCTCGGGCGCCCTGGCCGACCGCATCGGCCCCCGCATCCCCCTCACGGTGGGCCCGCTGCTGTGCGCCACCGCGATGCTCCTGATGCTGCGCGTCGGCGAACACGCGAACTACCTGACCGACGTCCTCCCGGCGGTCCTGGTCCAGGGCGTCGGCATGGTCACCCTGGTGGCCCCGCTCACCGCCTCCGTCCTCGCCTCCGTGGACACGGCCCGGGCGGGCATCGCCAGCGGCATCAACAACGCGGCGGCCCGCGCCGCCAGCCTGATCGCGGTGGCGGCGCTGCCGCTGCTCGCGGGGATGGGCCCGGAGGCCTACCGGTCGCCCTCGGCGTTCGACGCGGCGTTCGACCGGGCCATGCCCATCTGCGCCGGTGTCCTGGTGGTCGGCGCGGCCCTGGCCTTCGCCCTGGTCCGCAGGCCGGCCCCGGGCTGCGTACGCCCGGAGTGCCGTACCCACGGGAACGTGACATCGCCGCCGATCGAGGCGAAGGGCCGCTAGAGGCTGGAGGCTACTGCCGGCGGCGGAGCAGGGCGGTCCGCAGGTCGTGCTCGGTGATCTGGTCGGCGGGCCGGTGGAGTGTCCAGCGGTGAGCCTCGCCGCCGTCCATGGGCACTACCTCGACGACGGTTTCCAGCGGTGGGCGGCCGCGTGCGGCACAGCCGAGTTGGCGGATCACGACGGCGGTGTCGTCGTCCAGGCCGAGCAGGACGCGCACGGTGTCCCTCAGCTCGCGCAGACGCGGGCTCGGCCAGGCGCTCCCTGGGCGTGGTTCCAGGCGCCGGGGAGGTGACCCTTGTCGTCCGGCCGCGGCCGCGGTCGTCCCGGCCGGCTGCCAGGCCGCGAGGAGCACCAGCGTGCCGGTTTCGGCGAGGAGACCGAGGCCGGCCTGCGGCGCGGGCTGCAGACCGTGTTCGGTGAACCCGAACACGCCGACCGTGCGCGAGGCCGCGAAGCCGCCGAGGGCGCCGAGTGCGACGGCGGCCGCGGCGGCCCTCAGCAGCAGGGGCGGCGGCCCCGCCGCGAGCAGGGCGGCGAGGGCGAAGGAGGCACTGGCCTGGAGGAGGAACAGGGGGCCGATGACGTGGACGAAGCGGTACCCGTCGACGTAGAGCTGGGCGTGGACGTATCCGCCGACGGCGAGGGTTCCGGCGGTCGCCCACCGCAGGGCGGGGGCCAGGAGTCGTCGGTTGTTCATGCCAGCCTCTGATCCTTGATGGCCAGTTCGCGGTCGCCCTGCCGGTAGCCGACGCTGCGGATGCCGAGTGCGTCCTTGAGCTGCCGGGCGGGGACGACCTGCGGGGTGGGGGCGGGGGCACGGCCCGGTCTGGGCAGCGGGTAGGCGGTGGTGGTGGCCGAGTGGAAGGTGATGTTGCCCTCGGTCTTGGTGAACAGCTGGTGGACGTGCCCGTTGAGACAGGTCACGGAGGAGAAGCGGCGCAGCAGGGCGATGACCTTGAGGGCGTCGTCGGTGCTCCAGCCCCACTGCGGGTACATGGCGAACAGCGGGATGTGACTGAAGACCACGACGGGGGTGTCCGAGGACAGGCCGGCGAGGTCCTTGCGGACGAAGTCGATCTGGCTGTTGCCGAGGTGGCCGAGCTTCTCCAGGCTCAGGGTGTTGACCAGGGCGATGAAGTGCACGCCGTGGGTGTCGAAGCTGTACCAGCCGTCGCCGAGCGTGCCCGTGCCGAAGGTCCGCCGGTAGGCGCGGCCCGCGTCGCCGATGGAGTCGTGCTCGCCCGGTACGGTGAAGACCCGGTCTGTCTTCAATCCGGACATCATGTGCTTGACCTGGTCGAACTGCCCGGCCATGGACAGGTGGGTCAGGTCGCCGCTGTGCATGACGAAGTCAGGCCTGAATCCGAGCGAGTTGACCTGGTTGACCGCTTCGGTGAAGGAGCCGGCCACGTCCGTGTTCGCCGGGCCCTGGAACCCGATGTGGCTGTCGGAGACCTGCACGAACCGCAGCGTGCCGCTTCCCGCGTCGTCGGTACCGGTGGCGGCCTCGGCGGTGGAGCCCCGGGGGTCGGCGATGTGGCTGATCACCTCTCCACCGGCCACGGTCAGCACCACCGCGCCGCCGAACCACCCGGCGTGCCGCATGAGTTGGCGACGCGTCATGCCGTGTTCCCGGTCGGCCTCGTGTGCCTGCGCTCCGTCGTGGCTGTCGTGGCTGTCGTAGTAGTCGTCGTAGTCGGTCATCGGGTCACCTCGACGGTGGCGGTCATGAACGGATGGATCGTGCAGAGGTAGGCGTAGGTGCCGGGTTCGGTGAACGTGTGGCTGTAGGTGCCGTGGGTGGCCAGGGCGGGGGAGTGCAACGGGCCGCCCGATCCGGTGCTGGTGACGGTGTGGGCGTCGGTGTCCTGGTTGGTCCAGGTCACCGTCGTACCCACCGGCACCTTCAGCGTGGCCGGCGAGAACGCGAAGTTCTTGATCGCGACGGCGGTCCCGGCCACCGGCGTGCCCGTGCCCGGGTGGCTTGAGGGCATGTTCATGCCGGGCATCGGGGACGCGCTGGGACGGCCGGGCGCGACGGCATCGGCTCCGATGGCCGAGGAGTGCGGTGACCGGCCGCATGAGGTGAGGAGCCCCAGCGTGCCGGCGGTGGCGAGGGCGGCGAGGGCCAGCCCGGCCGCGGCGCGTGAGCGTCGGCCTGGTGCGTGGAAGTTCGGGTGCTGTGTCTCGGTCACGTCCGATCAGTCCTTTGCCGTGTGGGGGGTCGATGAGGAACTGCGCGTGAGTCGGTTCCTGTCCGGCTCCACGGACGGCGAGGGCCCTGCGGTTCGGCACATATGCACTTTTATTGGACTTCTTGGCGGTGACACGGGGTGCCGCCTGTACCGCGCCGTGCGTTACAGGACAAAGAACTGCATGTGCGCGATGATCGACTTATGCCCCGGAGTTTCCGAAAGCGTGACCAAAGGGTTGATCCGGATCGCTCCGCGCGCCGTGTCTCCAGTAGAGGAACGCTTTCGACCGCGGACGAGGAGCTGCTGCGCACCCTGTACGCGGAGCACGCAGGGCCCCTGTTCCACTACGTGCTGCGACTGACATCAGGAGATCGGCAATGGGCGGAGGATGTGGTGCAGGAGACGCTGCTGCGGGCGTGGCAGCACCCCGCCGCGTTCGAGCCCGCACGCGGCCCGGCCCGGGCCTGGCTGTGCACGGTCGCCCGGCATCTGGTCATCGACGCCCACCGGGCCCGGCGGGCCAGGCCGGCCGAGACCGGTGGCGAGGCGCTGGAGCGCGCCGCCGAGCAGACACCGGGCGAGGACGAGATCGAGCAGGCACTGCAGAGCTGGGCGGTTACCGACGCCCTCCGGGCGCTGTCCCCGGATCACCGCGCGGTGCTGCTGGAGACCTACTACCGGGGGCGGACCATGGCGGAGGCCGCACAGGTGCTGGGCATTCCGCTGGGCACCGTGAAGTCACGGACGTACTACGCCTTGCACGCCCTGCGGCTGGCGCTCCAGGAGCGGGGGATCGAGCCATGACGGTGGGGTGCGGGAGGTGGCGACCGTGAGTGCGGAGCACGAGGCCCTCCGGCTGGCGCTGGGCGGATACGTCCTGGGCACACTGCCCGCGGCTGAGATGGAACAGATGCGCGTCCACCTCACGGAATGCGACGAGTGCCGGGCCGAACACGTCCGGCTGGCGGGACTGCCCGCGCTGCTGGCGACGGTGACCGAGGCCGAGGCCGAGGCGGCGGGCCGGACGATGCCGACGGCCGACGGCGACCTGGCCGACCGGCTGGTGGCCCAGGCGGCCGAGAGTACGCGGGTCTCCTCACCCGCACCGCCTGTGGCGGCGGCACCGCCACAGCCGGGTGTGCTGGAGAGCCTGCTGCAGCGGGCCGCGGCCCGGCGGCGCAGGAGCCGGCGTCTGCAACTGGCCGGTGCCGCCGCCTCCCTGACGTTCGTCGCGGCGGCGGTCGGCGGCACGTGGCTGGCGACTGTCGGATCCGTGAGCAGTCAGGCGACGCCGCCGGGGGCGACCGCGCCGACTGCCTGGCGCACGTTCTCCGGAAGCGATACCGCCACCGGCGTCTCCGCCTCGGTGCAGGTCTACCCCTCCGCCTGGGGCAGTGTCCTACAGGTCCACGCCAAGGGGGCGCCCGCCGGAATCACCTGCCGGCTCCAGGCCGTTGGGCCCGGCGGCGCCAGGGCGGACGGCGCCACCTGGCGGGCGGGCGCATACCCGCCCGGCACCACGGTCCCGGGTGCGGTCGCCATGTCCCCGGGGGACATCCAGCACTTCGAGATCCTCGCGGGCGACGGCCAGAAGCTGGTCACCATCGGATCGTGAGGCATTCCCCGATCGTGAGGCGTTCCCCGATCGTGCCGGGTTGTCCGCTGCCGGTGCTCTCCCGCGCCTGTGCCGGAGCTCGCGAGAATCATCACAAAAGGTGCGAACGGCTCGAACCATCGGGTGCGTGCCGTCCGTGGAACTGAATGAGCACGCCCACGCAGGACCGGTACAGCCGCCCCGACGCTTCGGCGGTCTCCCTCATCCCGGTCTCCGCACCTTCACGGAAGAGCCAGAAGACCATGTTCGTGACCGATTCGCCCCGCCCGAGTTCCCTGCCCGGCGAGCCCTGCCGCTACCAGGCGCTGCTCACCCTGCCCGCGCAGGAGGCACACGTCTCCGCCGCCCGCCACTTCGCGGCCGATCTGCTGGAGACCTGGAGCGTGCCCGCGAGCGAGCGGGACTCCGCCGTTCTCATCGTCGACGAACTCGCCGCCAACGCCGCCCAGTACGGCCGTGAGCACATGACCCTGTCGCTCGTCCTCGACCACGGCACTCTGCACATCGGGGTCACCGACTCCGGCATGACGGTCGAGCGCCGTCGCCGCGACACCGCTCCCGACGAACACGGCCGCGGCACCGGCATCGTCCAGTACCTCGCCCAGTCGACCGAGGTCCACCAGACCCGCGGCGGCCGCGAGGTCCGCGCCTGCCTGAGGTGTTCGGCATGACCGGCCCGGGCGAGCCGCGACGCCGGGGCGGACGACCCCGCGAGTGGGCCTTCGCGACCCACAAGCCGTGCCCCGTCGACGGCTGCCCGGGACCGGCCAGGGTTCCCATGCGGTCTACGGCGCATCCATCGGCCCTCGATCACGGCGAGCCCGGCGATCACGGCGAGCCCTGCGATCCCGGCCACGACACGGTGCCGTGCCGACGCTGCGGCACCGGTCCCCGCGCCTACGCGGATGCGCCCGATCTGCGCCGCGAGATGCACCGGCTGCTCGCGCTCGGGGCCGAACGCGACGGCCGCCGGGCCGGGCCGGTCACCGGCGCCACGGTCGACGCGACGGCCGCCGAACGGGCCTGGCTGCTGCGCAGGGCTGCCCTCATGGACCGGATGGCCCTGGGCGGCGGCTCCGGCCCGGCCGCGGCCGCCGCGGAAACCGCCGAGCGACTTGTCCGGTACGACCGCCGCCATCCCGACCTGGTGGCCGGCCCGTACCACCCCGACGCGATCACGCTCGCCCGCAGGCGCTCGCTCTACGTCCGCCAGGAGTACGCCGCCTGGACGGCCGCCGGGTGCCCCGGAACCTGAACCGCCCCCTGCTATCCGTGCAGCTCGGTGTACGCCTCCGCGCTGCTGTCCTTCAGGAACTGCCAGCAGCGCTCGTTCTCGTCCTTCTCGCCGATCTCACCGGCGGCGCGGGCGAGCGCGGCGAGGCAGCGCAGGAAGCCCCGGTTGGCCCGGTGCTCCCAGGGAACGGGGCCGTGCCCCTTCCACCCGGCGCGGCGCAGGGCGTCCAGCCCGCGGTGGTAGCCGGTGCGCGCGTAGGCGTACGACTCGACGACCGCGCCGCGCTCGAACGCCTCGTCGGCGAGCAGTGCCCAGGCCAGCGAGAAGGTCGGGAACTTCGCCGCGACCTCGACGGGAGCCAGCGACTCCTCGCCCAGCAGGCGGTACGCCTCTTCGTTCTCCGGCAGATACGTCGGCTCCGGGCCGCCGAGCAGGTTCGTGTGCGTCGTCATGGCGCAAGTCTGCCACCGCCGGGAGCCTCACCCCGCGTCCCGCCGGCTTCCGGAGGGCCGTCCCGGGGGAGGGTGTGGTCCGTCCGGCGGCGGGCGGCCTTGCCGTTTCCGGGTTACGTTGCGGAAGATGCCAGTGGGGACCGGGGCCCCCGTGTCGGCATCGGCAGGGGCGGACCGCTACCCGGAGTACAAAACAGGAGACAGCGATGTCCCAAGAGGCTCTCGAAAACCACGAGCCCGAGACCCCGCATCTCGACTTCGCCGGCACGACGCCGTACGAGGACTACGTCAAGGCGGACGTGCTCACCCACCTCCAGCACACCCTCTCCGACGATCCCGGAGAGATGGTCTTCCTGGTCACGACCCAGGTGATGGAGCTGTGGTTCACCGTCATCGTCCACGAGTGGGAGACGGCCGCGGCGGCGCTGCGCGGTGACGACATCCCCACCGCGATCGCCGCGCTGAAGCGTTCCACCCGCGAGCTGGAGGCGCTGAACGCCTCCTGGAAGCCGCTCGGCCAGCTCACCCCGGCGCAGTTCAACTCCTACCGTTCCGCCCTCGGCGAGGGCTCCGGCTTCCAGTCGGCGATGTACCGGCGGATGGAGTTCCTGCTCGGCGAGAAGTCCGCGTCCATGCTCGTCCCGCACCGCGGCGCCCCCCGTGTGCACGCGGAACTGGAGAAGGCGCTGCACGAGCCGAGCCTGTACGACGAGGTGGTGCGGCTGCTGGGGCGGCGGGGGTATCCGATCCCGGACGCGGTGCTGGTGGAACGTGACATATCACTGCCCTATACACCTTCCGCCGCCGTCGAGGCCGCCTGGACCGCCGTCTACTCCGGCGCCGAGGACGCCGACCTCGCCCGCCTCGGCGAGGCGCTGACCGACGTCGCCGAGCTCGTCTGGCGCTGGCGCAACGACCACCTGGTCGCCACCCGCCGCGCGATGGGCGCCAAGGCCGGCACCGGCGGCTCGGCCGGGGTCGCCTGGCTGGAGAAGCGCGCCCGCAAGAACGTCTTCCCGGAGCTGTGGACGGCGAGGTCCCATGTCTGACGCGGCCCTGCGGGCGGAGAAGCTCGACGCGTCGGACGACCTGGCCGGGCTCCGCTCCCGCTTCGTCCTCGACGACGTCGTCTACCTGGACGGCAATTCGCTGGGCGCCCTGCCCGCACACGTCCCCGGCCGCGTCGAGGACGTCGTCCGGCGGCAGTGGGGCGAGCTGCGGATCCGGTCCTGGGACGAGAGCGGCTGGTGGACGGCGCCGGAGCGGATCGGCGACCGGATCGCCCCGCTGGTCGGCGCGGCGGCCGGTCAGATCGTGGTCGGCGACTCGACAAGTGTCAACGTGTTCAAGGCACTTGTGGGCGCGGTACGGCTGGCGGGGGAGGGCCGCGACGAGATCCTGGTCGACGCGACGACCTTCCCCACGGACGGCTACATCGCCGAGTCGGCGGCCCGGCTGACCGGCTGCACCCTGCGCCCGCTCACGCCCGCCGAGGTCCCCGCGGCGCTCGGCGACCGTACCGCCGCCGTACTCCTCAACCACGTCGACTACCGCACCGGACGCCTCCACGACCTGCCCTCCCGCACCGCCGAGATCCACGCGGCCGGGGCCGTGTCCGTCTGGGACCTGTGCCACAGCGCGGGCGCGCTGCCGGTGGGCCTCGACGAGCACGGCGTCGACCTGGCGGTCGGCTGCACCTACAAGTACCTGAACGGCGGACCGGGCTCACCGGCGTACCTGTATGTACGACGGGAGTTGCAGGACCGCTTCGACTCCCCGCTCCCCGGCTGGAACTCCCATGCGGAGCCCTTCGGGATGCGCCCGGCGTACGAACCGGCGGCCGGGGCGGTACGCGGTCGCGTCGGCACCCCGGACATCCTCTCCATGCTCGCCCTGGAGGCGGCGCTGGAGGTGTGGGAGGGGGTGCCGGTGACGGCCGTACGGGCCAAGTCGCTCGCCCTGACGGACTTCTTCCTGGAGTGCGTCGAGGCGTACGTCCCGGCGGGCCGCGTCGAGTGCGTGACCCCGGTGGCCCACGAAGAGCGCGGCAGCCAGATCGCGCTGCGCTGTTCCGATGCCGGGGACGTCATGAAACGGCTGATCGAGCGGGGCGTGGTCGGCGACTTCCGGCACCCGGACGTGCTCCGCTTCGGCTTCACCCCGCTGTACGTCGGCTTCGCGGACGCGGAGCGGGCGGCGCGGGTGCTGGGAGAGGTGCTGCGGGAGGTGGCGGGAACGGCCCTCGCCTAGCGACATGACGACATAGTCATCCCCGGACAGGGGTCGGGACGGTACAGAACCGAGCAATCCTCACCGTGCGTGACATCGGCGTGTCCCCGCACGTCACGGGCCTGGTACCGTCCCGGCCAACGGCCGATTTCCCTACCTGGTCCGCCAACACCTCCCCCAGTGCCGAAAGCCTGGGAGGTGCCCCCATCGTCGCTGAGAGGTTGGAGCATGCCGGACGACGACGCAGCAGCCCGGGCCGCCGCCGAGGAGGAGTCGGCCTTCTCGCACCCGCACGTCGCGCCCGACGCCACGGCCGCCTACGGCGACCATCCCGACCAGGTGATCGACTTCTACGCCCCGCGTACCGAGGAGCCGCTGGTCCCGCTGGTGGTGGTCCTGCACGGGGGCGCGTGGCGTGCGCCGTACGACCGCGGCCACATCACCCCGTTCGCCGACTACCTGGCCCGGCGCGGTTTCGCGGTGGCCAACGTGGAGTACCGGCGCGGCGCGACGCTCCCCGCGCAGGGCGGCACGGCCCCGGTGGCAGGCCGCTGGCCGGACACCTTCGACGACGTGGCGGCGGCGCTGGACGCCCTGCCGGCCCTGGTCCGCGAGGCGGTACCGCGGGCGGACCTGCGCCGTACGGTCCTCTGCGGCCACTCGGCGGGCGGCCACCTGGCGCTGTGGGCGGCGGCACGGCACGTCCTCCCGGCGGACGCCAAGTGGCGCATCGCCGGCCCCGCACTCCTGCGGGGTGTCGTGGCCCTGGCCCCCATCGCGGACTTCGCGATGGCCGAGAAGCTGGACGTCTGCGGCAACGCGGCCCTCCAACTCCTCGGCGGCGAGGAGAAGTTCGCCGACCGCCAGCCCTACGCCGACCCGGCGCTCCTCCTCCCGACCGGCATCGCGACCACCCTGGTCCAGGGCCGCACGGACGTGGTCGTCCCGCAGGCGGTCGCCGAGTCCTACGCGGATGCGGCGGCCAAGGCGGGCGAGGTGGTGGGCCTGACGCTCCTGGAGGAGGTCGGCCACTTCCCCCTCATCGACCCGGCGGCGGACGCCTGCGCGGTGGTGGCGGAGGAGATCGCCCAACTGGCCTGGTGAGCCCAACTGGTCTGGTGAGCCCGACTGGCCTGGTGAGCCCGAATGGCCCGGTGAGAGCCCGCCCCCGAGTTGTCCCCGCATACCCGTAGTACCTGAGAGCTACCTCTCAGGTGAGCTCTCGGGCGGGACGCGAACGACACGATCCGCTCCGTAATTTCCCGATCAGAGCAGCCCGACGGCCGGGCGAACTGAGCGGGGGGACCGACCATGACGGCGGCGACGGGGGAGCGGCACGGGCAGGGGCCGAGGCAGGAGCAGGAGCAGGGACACAGGCCGGGTCGGAGGCATGGGCGGGGAAGGCTGCGCCGCACCCTTCTCGCCACCCTGCTCACCGCCGCCGTCGTCCTCCCCCTGTCCGCGGCCACCCGGCCCGAGATTCCCGCCCCGTCGCCCGCCGCTCTCCCTGCCCGCCTCACCCCGGCCGGCCTCGCCACCGCCTACCAGGCCAACCGCGAGAACGCCGCCGCGGCCGCCCGCATGGCCGCCGCCGACGGCGATCTCTCCCGCGCCGCCGCCGACCACGCCCTCGCGTCCCCCTCCCGTCACCTCCTCCGCTTCGACGCCCGAGGCGACGGCCAGGTCACCGAGGTCTTCGGCGACCTGGCGCACGCGACCCGCGTCGCCGTCCTGGTCCCCGGCTCGGACACCACTCTCGACACCTACGCCCGCTTCCACACGGCGGCCGAGTCCCTGTACCGACGCCTTACCCGCGAAACCCACGGGACCCACGGGACCCGCGCAACCCACGAGACCCACGCGCGGCGACGCACCCGGATCGCCGTCGTCGCCTGGCTCGGCTACCGGACCCCCGCCACGGTCAGCACCGCGGTCCTCACCCCGGGCCGGGCCGGCCAAGCCGCCCCCCACCTGCGCGAGTTCCTCCGCGAACTGCGCACCCTCACCGCACCCGGGCCGGCGACCGTCGCTCTCCTCTGCCACTCCTACGGCACGGTGGTCTGCGCCCGCGCCGCCCCCGCCCTCACCGGCCTCGGCGTCGCCGACATCGCCCTGGTCGGCAGTCCCGGCACCGGCGCCGACTCGGCCGCGGCCCTGCACACCTCCGCCCGCGTCTGGGCGGCCCGGGGAGCGGACGACTGGATAGCCGAGGTCCCGCACGTCCGCGCCGGCCTCTTCGGCACGACCGTCGGCTTCGGCACCGACCCCGTGTCCCCGGCCTTCGGCGCCCGCGTCTTCGCGGCGGGCCCCGGCGGCCACAGCGACTACTTCACCCCGGGCTCGGCCTCCCTGGCCAACCTCGCCCGGATCGTCCTCGGCGAGACAACGGAGGTCACCCGTGCGTAAGCCGCCGACACCCCGCCTCCCCGACCGCATACGCCAACGCCACCTCACGCACCGCATACGACACCGCACACAAAACAGCACACAAGACAGCACACGAAACCGCATACGACACCGCGTGCGAGACCTCACCCACCGCGTCGACACGGCCACCCCGCCCGGCCGGGACCGCGCCGTGGACGCCCTGCGCGCGGTCGCGGTCCTCGGCGTGGTCCTGGGCCACTGGCTGGTCACGGCACTGGTGGCGGACGGCGGCGAACTGCACACCAGCAGCCCCCTCCAGCACCTGCCGTGGCTGGCCCCGATCTCCTGGCTCTTCCAGACCCTCGCCCTGTTCTTCCTGGTCGGCGGCCACGTCGCCACCCGCAGCTATGCCACCGCCCAGGCCGAGGGCACCCCCTACCACCGCTGGCTGACGGCCCGTCTGTCCCGCCTGTTCACGCCGGTCGCCGGGCTCCTCGCCCTCTGGACGATCGTGACCACCGCCCTCCTCCTGTCCGGCACCGACTTCACCACCGTCCACACCCTCGCCAAACTCGCCCTGTCCCCTCTCTGGTTCCTCGTGGTCTTCGCGGTGCTGACGGCGGCGACCCCGCTCGTCGCCCGGCTCAACCCGCTGTGGCCGCTGGCCGTCGTCCTTCATGTGGACCTCCTCCGTTTCGGCTTCGACGCCCCGTCCGGCGTCGGCTGGGTGAACCTGGCGGCCGGCTGGCTGGTGCCGTACTCCCTGGGCGCCGCCTGGACCCGCGGCGAACTGGACCGCCCGCGCGCCGGGTGGGTCCTGCTCATCGGCGGTACGGCGGCGACGGCCGGCCTCGTCGCGTGGGCGGGTTACCCGGCGTCGATGGTCGGCGTCCCCGGCGCGTCCGTCTCCAATCTCGACCCGCCCACCCTGGCCGTCGTCACCTTCGGCCTGGCCCAGTGCGGCCTGGCCCTGCTGCTGCGCGAGCGGCTGCGTCGTACGATGCGCCGCCCCCTGGCCTGGGCGGCGGTGGCCTTCGTGAACCTCTCCGCGATGACGATCTTCCTGTGGCACCAGACGGCCCTGATGGCGACCACGGCCACCGGCCTCCTGCTCGGCCGCCTCCCCGGCCTCCACACACCCCCGGACGACCTCGCCTGGGTCGCGGCCCGCCTGCTCTGGCTGCCGGTCTTCGCCCTGACGCTCACCGTCTGCTGGGCGGCATTCCACACCTACGAGCGCGGCCGCCCCCGGATCCGCTCGCGCGTGGTCCGAAGCCACCCCTCGTCCGATCGGGCGACACCGACGGGAGCCCGCCATGTCTAGGCTGATCGCTGTGACGGAGACGGGGACCCGGCGGCCGGAGTGGATCGGGATCGGCCGCGTGCTGCGCTGGCTGCGGATGCTCCGCGACGACCTGTGCACCGTCCGCGTCGACCCGCTGCCCCCCTCCGTATGGCTGCGCTGGCTGCCGCACGGCGTGCTGTGCCTGGCGGCGCTCGGCATCACGCTCGGCGGCGTCGCCCAGCTCCAGGACGACGGGCATCTCGGTGCCGGTCTCGCCTTTCCGCTCGGGCTCGCGCAGGGCGGCGCCGTGCTCCTCGCGATGTGGCGGCCCGTGCCGGCCTGGTGGACGTCGGTGGGGGCCATGCTGGTGGGCGCCGTCGCGCTGCACGGCGAGCTGGGCAGGACACCGGAGGTTCTTTTCAGCTGGCCCTGGCCCGTGGCCGGGATCATCGCGCAGCTGCTGGTCCTGCTGCTGCTCGCACTGCGGGTCCGGGCCCGGGTGGCCGTCGAGGCACTGGCCGTGACGGCACTGCTCACCTGGCTCCTCGACGGCGTCTGGGGTGCGCCGCCGCACGAGTCCACCTCGGTGGTCACCGTCGTCCTGGCCACGATCGTCGTGGCGCTCGGCACCGCGCTGCGCGGCCGCCGCGAGGCCCGCGCGGAACTCGCCCGCCAGGCCTCGCTCACCGGGGAGGAGCGGGCCCGGCGCACCCTGCTGGAGGAGCGCAGCCGGATCGCGCGCGAACTGCACGACGTGGTCGCCCACCACATGTCGGTGATCTCCATCCAGGCGCAGGTCGCCCCGCACCTGGTGGAGAACCCGCCGGACGAGCTGCGCGAGAACCTCGACGGCATCCGGCACAACGCGCTGGAGGCGCTGACCGAACTGCGCAGAGTGCTGGGCGTCCTGCGCTCCGAGAGCCCCGACGAGGACGCGTCCGACGCCCCCGGCACCGGCCCGCACAGTCCGCAGCCCACCCTGGACCGGCTGGAGACGCTGGTCGAGAACACCAGGGCGGCCGGTCTGACCGTCACCACCCGGATCAACGGCGCGCGGCGCCCGATGCAGTCGGGCGTGGAGCTGTCGGCGTACCGGATCGTGCAGGAGGCGCTGAGCAACGTCCTGCGGCACGCGCCGGGAGCGACCGCCCATGTCGAGATCGAGTACATCCCCTACGGACTCCTGCTGTCCGTCGCGAACTCCCGGCCGACCCGGCCCGCGCCGCCGTCGCCGGGCGCCGGGCACGGACTGCTCGGCATGCGGGAGCGGGCCGCGATGCTCGGCGGGTCGCTGACGGCGGGCCCCCGGGCGGACGGCGGCTACCGGATCTTCGCGGAACTCCCGGCCACCGCGCCCGGCCTGGTATCCGGCCGGACCGCGGATCCCACCACCGGCACCACCCGTGCCCTCGACCCTAAGGACGACCGCGCATGACGACCAGCACCGGCAGCCCCATCCGCGTGGTCATCGCCGACGACCAGCAGATGGTCCGGCAGGGCTTCACCGTGCTGCTGAACGCCCAGCCCGGCATCGAGGTGGTCGGCCAGGCGGTGGACGGCCTGGACGCGGTGGCCAAGGTCGCCGAACTCACCCCGGACGTCGTCCTGATGGACATCCGCATGCCCGAACTGGGCGGCATCGAGGCCACCCGCCGGATCGTCGGTGCACACCCGCACATCAAGGTGCTGGTGCTCACCACCTTCGACCTGGACGAGTACGTGTACGAGGCGTTGCGTTCCGGCGCGTCCGGGTTCCTGCTCAAGGACGCGTCCGCGGACAAACTGGCGGAGGCGGTGCGGGTGGTGGCCGCCGGCGACGCACTGCTCGCGCCCGGCATCACCCGGCGGCTGATCACCCAGTTCTCCCAGCTGGACGGGGGCGGGGTACGCGCCCCGCTGAAGGCGCGGGTCGGCGAGCTGACCGAGCGCGAGACGGAGGTCCTCGCACTGATCGCGCAGGGCCTGTCGAACGCGGAGATCGCCGAACGGCTGGTCGTCGCCGAGCAGACCGTGAAGACGCACGTGGGCCGCATCCTGGTGAAGCTCGGCCTCAGGGACCGCACCCAGGCCGCCGTGTTCGCGTACGAGTCCGGGCTGGTACGGCCCTCCGGCTACTGACCGGCCTCCCGCTCAGCCCCGTAGTACCTGAGAGGGATGCCCACGGACCCTTCTCACTGGTGACGACGGTGACCCCGTCCTGCGCCTACGGTCGTGTACGTGACCGAGACGCCCCACACGCAGCCGATGCCGCCGGAGTCGCCGGACGGCGCGTTCGAGCCGTACAAGCCGCGCAGTCCGGAGTTCCGGGCGGCGATGGACGCCCTGCGCGGACTGCGGCAGGACCTGTTCCACGATGCCTTCGCCTACCGGCCGCTGCCCCCGGCGAGCACCGACGGCCCCCTCGCCCGCCGTCTCCCCGGCCGGCTGCGGGAGTACGCGGCCTGGGCGCCGCGCGCCCTGATCGGCGCGGGCGGCCTGATCGCGATGCTCATCGCCTCCGACAGCGACGTCATCGGCGCGGCGAGCAACCTGGGTCTTGGACTGCTCGCCCTGGTCCCGGTCCTGCTGACCATGGTGCGGCCCGTCGGCGCGTTCTGGCTGTCGATGGCGGCGACCCCGGTCGCGGCCGTCCTGGGAAGCGACTGGGACAGCGAGTGGCCCTGGCTGCCCGGCAGTTTCGCCTGCCACCTGTTCGTGCTCACCATCGTGGCGATACGCACCAGGCCGCGCACGGCGGCCTGGATGTGGGTGCTGACGGCGGTGTACGCCGTCATGGCGGAGACGGGCTTCCGCAGCGGCCACTACTTCGGCTCCGACACCATGGAGCTGCTGTTCCTGTCCGCGCTGTCCCTGCTGGGCGTGACTGTCTGGCACATACGCCGCGCGGCCCGGCAGGAGGTGACCGCCCAGCAGACGGTGACCGCGCACGAGCGGTCCCGGCGCACCCTCCTGGAGGAGCGCACGACGATCGCCCGCGAACTGCACGACGTGGTGGCCCACCACATGTCCGTGGTCGCCATCCAGGCGGAGGCCGCCCCCTACCGTGTCGAGAACCCGCCGCCGGAGCTGGAGAAGGCGTTCGTCACGATCCGGGAGAACGCGGTGGCGGCGCTCACCGAACTGCGCCGCGTGCTGGGCGTGGTCCGCGCGGAGGACTACGAGGCGCCGGACGCCCCGCAGCCCACCCTCGCAGACCTGGACGCCCTGCTCGACAACGTGCGGGAGGCGGGCCTCGCCGTCGACAAGGTGGTGACCGGTGCGGTCCGTGAACTCCCGCAGGGCGTGGAGCTGTCGGCGTACCGGATCGTCCAGGAGGCGCTGAGCAACACCCTGCGCCATGCGCCGGGAGCGGACGCCCGCGTCGAGATCGGCTATGTCATCGGCGGCCTGGGCCTGCGCGTGGTCAACGGCCCGCCGCCGCGGCCCGCCCTCGTCAAACCGTCCCCCGGCGCCGGCCACGGCATCACGGGCATGCGGGAGCGGGTCTCCATGCTGAACGGAGAGATGACGGCGACCCCGACGCCCGAGGGGGGCTACGAGGTGACGGTCTTCCTCCCCGTCGCCACCACCCCCGAAGGTGACGCATGACCATCGACACCATCCGCGTACTGATCGCCGACGACCAGATGATGGTGCGCGAGGGCTTCTCGGTCCTGCTGAACGCGATGCCGGACATCGAGGTCGTAGGCGAGGCGGTCAACGGCCGTCAGGCGGTGGACCGGGTCCGGGAACTCGCCCCCGACGTGGTCCTGATGGACATCCGCATGCCCGAGCTGAACGGCATCGAGGCGACCCGGGAGATAGTCGCCGCCGACACCTCGTCCAAGGTCCTGGTCCTGACCACCTTCGACCTCGACGAGTACGTCTACCAGGCCCTGCGCGCCGGAGCCTCCGGCTTCCTCCTCAAGGACGCCTCGGCCCGCCAACTCGCCGACGGTGTCCGGGTGGTGGCCGCCGGCGAGGCCCTCCTGGCCCCCTCGGTCACCAGGCGCCTGATCACGGAGTTCTCCAGACTCTCCGACACCCCGCGCCTGATGCCCACGGCCCACGCGGCCTACGGCGGCCTCACCGACCGCGAGACCGAGGTCCTGGTCCTCATCGCCCAGGGCCTGTCCAACGCGGAGATGGCGGAGCGCCTGGTGGTGGCCGAGTCGACTGTGAAGACCCATGTCAGCCGGATCCTGGTGAAGCTGGGCCTGCGGGACCGTACCCAGGCGGCGGTGTTCGCGTACGAGGCGCGGCTGGTGACGCCGGGGTAGCACAGGAAGCGCACATGCCATGCGCACAGTCGTTGTTGCGATTCGATCGCGGGCGGTACAGGTGTGGATACGGAGTGCTCAAGTTGTGTTTGGATGGTGAAGAAATCGGGCCAGGTGGCTGGTTTCAGCCGTCCCCCACTCCCGCCGTCCCCGTTTCGCGCGAAGAAAGTTGCCGCGATGACTGCTGACGTGTCCGAATTCCACTACGGCCTGATCACCCCGATAGCCGCTTATCTGATGGCATGCCTGGGCGCCGTGCTGGCCCTGCGCTGCACGACCCGTTCGATCGGCCGCGGCCGTGGAGAGAAACGATTCGGCTGGCTCGTCCTGGGTGCGGTGTCCCTCGGTTGCGGCATCTGGACCATGCACTTCATCGCGATGATCGGCTTCAGCGTGGACGGTGCCCTGGTCAGCTACGACGCCGGCCGGACGGTGCTGAGCCTCGTCGTCTGCATCGCGGTGGTCGCCGGCGGTGTCTTCCTGGTCGGCTTCCGGGGTTCGGGCCCCGTCACACTCGGCACCGCGGGCGTCCTCACCGGTCTCGGCGTCGCCGCGATGCACTACCTCGGCATGACCGCGGTGAACACCGGCGGCACCGTGCACTACGACACCGCGGTCGTCGTCCTCTCCGTGGTGATCGCCGTGGTCGCCGCGACCGCCGCGCTCTGGGCGGCGGTGTCGATCAGCGCGGTCTGGGCGACCGTCGGCGCCAGCCTGGTGATGGGCGCGGCCGTCGCGACCATGCACTACACCGGCATGGCCGCGGTGAGCGTCCACGTCGCCCAGGCACAGACGGGCGGCCAGCCCTCGACAAGCCTGCTCGCCTTCCTCCTGGTCATGCTGGCCGGCCCGGTGGCGGCCCTGATCCTGGCGGCGGCGATCGTCATGTTCGACCCGGAGGTCGTGGGCGGCCAACGCGACCGGACCGCCCCGGAAACCCTCGCCCCCACCGGTCGGCCCTGGCCTCCCGCCGACCGCCCGCAGCAGTCCCTGGCTGACCGGCGGTTCATGTCCTGACACCGAGCAGCGCTCAGAGTCCGGCGTCACCACCGGCGAAGCGCACCGGTGACACGAGAGCGATACGGATCAGGCCGGGTTCGGGGGAGGAGCGTCGTAGACATACGTGACGGTGAGCGCGGGGCGGACGCCGGTGCCCTCCAGCCGCGTCGTGTAGATCTTCATGCCCCCGACGGCACTCTGTGCTCGGCGGCCGAGTTCCGGGTTCTTCTCGAGTTCGGCTCGCAGTGCCTCGACGGCCGGCCGTCGCTCACCGGCCGCTTTCCCGGGTCTTGCGGATTCCGGCGACGGCCGCGGCAATGGCTGTGTCGAAGTCGGGGTCCTGGCGTGCGACGACGCGGCCGCGGAACTCCTCCACGACGCGGACCACCCCGGAGAGATCCGCGGGGTCGGCATGGTTGATCTCGCGCGCCAGCTCGGCCTCGAAGTCGTCGGTGTCGCCGGGAAAGCCGTAGCCCATGGTGAGTGCGGCACGGAGTTCCCCGATGGTGCGCATGGGGGGGAGCTGGGGCTGACCGGGCGCTTCCGGTTGGCTGGTCATGGCGTCGGCTCCGTTTCGCGATGTGACCTTCACCGTACCCGGCCGATTCCGTGAGCGGCGGAAGTCGGCAGGCGTCTCACACCGCGACAAGGTCGCACCACACGTACTTGCCCCGGTTCCCGAACCGAGACAGCGGCTGCCACCCCCACAGGTCGGAGCAGGCGCGGACGAGAGTGAGCCCTCTGCCGCCGTCCTCTTCGTCACCCTCGGCGGGCACCTCCAACTCGCCGGGAAAGACGGGAGGCTCGGGATCCGCGTCCCACGCGCCGACCCGCAGTACCCCGCCCGACCAGCGCACCCGCAGCGCCACCGGGCCCTTCGTGTGCCGTACAGCGTTGGTGAGCAGCTCGGTCGCGAGCAGTTCCGCCGTGTCGGCCAGCCTGATCAGGCCGTGCATGGTGAGGATCAGCCGCAGGGTACGGCGGCAGACCGGGACGGCTCGGGGGTCGTTGGGGACGTAGAGGGAGTACTCCCAGGAGTCGCTTTCGGGCATGCGTGAACTCCGTTCGAGGGGTGGGGGTGTGAGCACCGGCCGGTGGCATTGCCGCAGCCGCCGCGGCAGGGCGGAGCGGTGCGCTTCCGGGGGTCCGGGGTTCCGCAGCGTGTGCGTCGCGTCACCGACGGTATTTCCTAGTCTTAGGAAAGTGTAACCCGCTGCCGTATTCTGACCCTCGAACGAGGTGCGTCCACGGGGGAGTTGGAGTGAGGAGGCCCGGTTGCCGCCGAAGAGGCATCTCACGGCCCGACGGGTGAGGCTGGGCGCTGAACTGCGCAAACTGCGCGAGGCGACGGGTATGACGGCCAAGGAGGCGGCCGGGTTGCTGGAGTCCGACGCCGTCCAGATGAGCCAGATCGAGTCCGGCACCGTCGGCGTGAGCGCCAAGCGCGTGCGCCGCCTCGCAGCCAACTACGCCTGCACTGACGAGCCCTTGATCGAGGCGCTGGTTGCGATGGCGACCGATCGCACACGCGGCTGGTGGGAGGAGTACCGGGACGTCCTTCCCCAGGCGTTTCTGGACGGCGCCGAGGTCGAGCACCATGCGGCGTACCTGCGCGAGGTCGTGATCCATTACGTCCCGGGGCTGCTGCAGACCGCCGACTACGCCCGTGCGGTGTTCGGCTACACGAATCCGGGGCTGTCCGAGGAAGAGGTGGCGCTCCGGGCGGAGCTCCGAATGCAGCGCCGTGCTGTCATCGAACGCGATGACCCGACCCCGTACGAGACGATCGTCCACGAGTTCGGCCTGCGGGTGCACGTGTCCGACCGGCAGGCGTCGCTGACTCAACTCCGCTTCATCCTGGACAAGATCGAGGCGGGGCAGGCGACCGTGCGTGTCATTCCCGTCGAGCGCGAACACTTCGCGGGTGCCGGGGCCTCGATGCTGTATCTGGGCGGTCCGGTGCATCAGTTGGACACGGCACTCAGGGATGCCCCCACAGGCGTGCGGTACATCGACGAGCAGCCGCGACTGGAGCAGCTTCGTACGCTCTTCCGTAGGGTGCAGTCCGCGTCGCTGGATCCCACCGCGTCGCGCGACTTCATCCACCGACTGGTCAAGGAACTGCGATGAACTGGCGGAAGTCCACGTACTCCGGCGGAGGCGACGGCGACGCCTGTGTCCAGATCGCCACCTCCCCCACCCGCATAGCCATCCGCGACTCCAAAGCCCCCACCCGAGCCACCCTCACCTTCCCCGCCCCCGCCTTCGCCGCCCTCGTCGGGCATCTCAAGGCCGCCTCGGGCGGGTGAGCAGGTTCGGCAGGGCGCTCAGGGTCATGCCGGTCGCGCCGATCCACAGCGTGGCTGTCGCTCCGAAAAGCGTGCCCGAGGTGCCGCCGAGGAGGCCGCCCAGGGGGATGCCGCCCCAGGAGACGAAGCGGGCGGTCGCGCTCATCCGGCCCAGGAGCCGGTCCGGCGTCAGCGTCTGCTGCACGCTCGACTGGGCCACCACGCGGACGACCCCGCCCAGGGAGAGCGCCGCCAGTCCGGCCGCGGCCACGGTCACGCTCCAGCCGGGCCGGGCCAGCGGCATCAGCGCGGTCGGCGGGCACGTGGCCAGCGGGGCGAGCCAGATGACCGGTCCGGGGCCGAGCCGCCGCGCGGCCCCGGTCGCCAGCAGTGCGCCCAGCAGGGCACCGCACCCCATCCCCGACAGGACCAGGCCGATGCCGAAGGGCGATAGCCCGATCACCCGCTCCAGGTAGACCAGCAGCATGGCCTGGTACAGGACCAGGAAGAGGTTGAACATCGCGTCCCCGAGGACGATGGCACGCAGGGCGGCATGCCCGAGAACGAACCGCAGGCCCTCCTTGATGTCCCGCCCCAGCCGGGGGTGTTCGCCCGCCGCGGGCCGCTCTTCCGGCCTGCGGATGCCGGTCGCGAGCAGACCCGACAGGGCCATCCCCAGCGAACTCGCCAGCAGCGTCGCGGGGGCGCCGGCCAGCCCGATCAGCGGCCCCGCCACCGCCGGCCCGCCGATGCTGGTCACCGAGCGGACCGCCGAGAGCCGCGCGTTGCCCTCGACGAGACGGGCGCGGCCCACCAGGTGGGGCAGGTAACTGACGTGGGCGACGTCGAAGAAGACGGTCAGCACGCCGTGGACCAGGGCGACGGCACAGAGCCACCAGAAGGCGAGGCGGCCCGCCCACCAGGCCACCGGCACCGTCAGCAGGACCAGCGCCCGGGCGAGGTCGGCGGCGATCAGCACCGGCCGTTTCCGCATCCGGTCCACCCAGGCGCCCGCCGGCAGCCCGACCAGGAGCGAGCCGGCCGTGGTCGCCGCGGTCAGCAGCCCGACCCGGAACGCGGAGGCGTCCAGGGCCGTGATCGCGACCAGCGGAAACGCCAGGAAGAGGACGCGGTCGCCGAATTGACCGAGGGCGGTGGCGGTGAGGAGGCGGCGGAAGTCCGGGTCGTGCAGCAGCCCGGGCCGGGCGGACACTAGCGGTCCACTTCGAACTCGTAGACGACCTCTCGGCGGGTGTCCGGGATGACCATGTCCGCGGTCTCCACCGGACGGCCGTCGGTGTCGTAGATGGTCCGCTCGATCCGGAGGACGAGGTCGCCGGCGCCGATGCCGAGCAGGTTCGCCTGCGCCCGGGTGGCGCGGGCCGGGCGGGGCAGCTCGACCACCGTCGCGACCTCCACGCCGATGGACCGCATCCGCGCGACGACCCCCTGGCCGGCCAGCGGTCCCCGCTCGGGCAGTACGACCGGGGTGCCGCCCGTGAGGGCCAACGGCTCCCAGGACTCGGAGAGCTGGACGGGCCGGCCGTCGGCGAGGAACTCGTAGTGCGTGCGGACACAGGGGGCCCCGGGGGTGACGGCCAGCCGTTCGGCGATGTGCCGGGGGGCCGGGACCCGTACCTCGCTGTGTGCGTCCCAGGCGCCCGCCCGGCCCCGCTCCGTGCGGGCGGCGAGCGAGCGTTCGCGGCGCCGGGAGCGGACCATCCGCAGCCGCTCGCGCGGTGGGCGGACGTAGGTGCCCGAGCCCGCCCGGCCTTCCAGGAACCCCTCGGCGATCAGCAGGTCCACCGCCCGCTGCACGACGTTGCGCCCGACGCCGTACTCCTCGGCGAGCCGCGCCCGGGACGGCAGCCGCTCGCCGAGCCGCCACTCACCCGCGGCGAGCCGCGCGCGCAGCGCCTCGGCCGTGGCCAGATACGGCGCTTCCCGGGGCATAGGCGGCCTCCGCTCTGTGGTCCCGGACAGGTTCCGGGTTCGGAGTCGGCAAGCTACTGCCCCCGCCGAAAGCTGCTGGAGCAGAAACACGCTCCGTCGATCATCCCGGGCCCGGTGAAACCGCTCCGCCGATCGGGTGAAGGGCCTGCTCGCAGCCTGTTGCCGGGCCGGGCGCCCCCGCTACACCAAAGATCATGATCAAGCACCTGGAGCGCGGCCTCGCCGTGCTCGCGCTGACCGCTGTCCCCCTCCTCGTCACCGCCCTGCCCGTCCAGGCGACCGCGGTGCCGCAGTACTTCCAGATCACCACGCACCTCAACGGCAAGTGCCTCGCCTCCAACGGCGACAACGTCGAGGTGCAGACCTGCAACGCCGGTACCGGCAACCAACTCTGGTACTGGTCGGGCAAGAAGCTCGTCAACGGCGCCGAGCAGCACTGTCTCGACGTGAAGAACGGCGAGGTCAACGCCGCCGCCCAGGTGGTCGGCGACTGCCACGGGCTGGCCAACCAGCGCTGGTACAAGGACGGCGACCGGCTGCGCACCGAGGTCAACAACCAGTGCCTGAGCATCCAGAACAGCGGTGACCCGAGCGAGCACGCGGGTATCAACCTCCGCAACTGCGGCCCGTACGCCTGGCAGTACTGGACCCTGCCCAGCGCCTGAGCGCTGAGACACCCCTGGTCAGGAGAGGGACCGGCGGTCTAACGTCCGTCCATGGCAGCCTTCGACCCCTGGGACCCGGACTTCCTGGCCGACCCGTACCCCGCGTATGCCGAGCTCCGCGCCCGGGGCCGGGTGCGGTACTTCGAGCCCACGAACCAGTGGCTGGTTCCGCACCACGCCGACGTCTCGGCGCTGCTGCGGGACCGGCGGCTGGGGCGGACGTACCAGCACCGGTTCACGCACGAGGACTTCGGGCGGACCGAGCCCGCGCCGGAGCACGAGCCGTTCCACACGCTCAACGACCACGGCATGCTGGACCTCGAACCGCCGGACCACACCCGCATCCGCCGCCTGGTGTCGAAGGCGTTCACCCCGCGCACGGTCGAGCGGCTCAAGCCGTACGTGGCCCGGCTCGCCGGAGAACTCGTCGACGGGCTGGTGCGCAGCGGCGGCGGCGACCTGCTCGCCGACGTCGCCGAGCCCCTTCCCGTCGCCGTCATCGCCGAGATGCTGGGCATCCCGGAGGCGGACCGCGCGCCACTGCGCCCCTGGTCGGCGGACATCTGCGGAATGTACGAGCTGAACCCGTCCGAGGACACGGCCGCGAAGGCGGTCCGGGCCTCCGTGGAGTTCTCCGACTACCTGCGGGAGCTGATCGCCGAGCGGCGCAAGGAACCCGGCGACGACCTGATCTCCGGGCTCATCGAGGCGCACGACGAGGGCGACCGGCTCACCGAGCAGGAGATGATCTCCACCGCCGTGCTGCTCCTCAACGCCGGTCACGAGGCGACCGTCAACGCCACGGTCAACGGCTGGTACGCCCTCTTCCGCAACCCCGCCCAGCTCGCCGCCCTGCGCGCCGACCACTCCCTGGTCCCCACCGCGATCGAGGAGCTGATGCGCTACGACACCCCGCTCCAGCTCTTCGAACGCTGGGTGCTGGACGAGATCGAGATCGACGGCACGACCATCCCCCGGGGCGCGGAGATCGCCATGCTCTTCGGCTCCGCCAACCATGACCCCGACGTGTTCGACAGCCCTGAGCGACTCGACCTGACCCGCCGCGACAACCCGCACATCTCCTTCAGCGCCGGCATCCACTACTGCATCGGCGCCCCGCTGGCCCGCATCGAACTGGCGGCTTCCATGACGGCACTGCTGGAACGGGCGCCGACCCTGACCCTGGCGGCGGAACCGGGGCGGAAGCCGAACTTTGTGATCCGGGGGCTGGAGGGGTTGAGTGTCGGTGTGGAGTGATCACCCGTTCGGCTGATCACTGACCGATTCCCGTGGTCGGTCGTGAGTGACGAGTCAAGCTGGTGCCTGCCTGCGAAGGGAGGCACCATCACGGTTATGGCAGAGCGCACCTCGTCTCAGATGTCGGTAGACGTGTTCGATCGAATCGCGGAATTCGCCGAGCGTGTGGACGACACCGTCAGGCTCGAATTCATCGACGGACGGATCGGGGTCAAGAAGGCGACGAACGGCGACCACGGCTCGATCATCATGTGGTTGATCCGCCAGTGCATGCAGGCTCGGCCGGAGCTTGACCTCAACCCGACGCAGGGTCTGAAAGTGGAGGCGTACCGTCGGGGCCGGGCCCGCCCCGATGGTGCCCTCGCACCCGTGGGCCACTTCGCAGGGCAGGATGACTGGGCCGAAACCCGTGGGGTGTTGATGGTCGTCGAGGTGACGTCGTACGACTCGGACACCCACAACCGGGACCGGGTCGAGAAACCCCGCGCCTACGCCGAGGCAGGTATCCCGGTCTACTTGCTCATCGACCGCGACAACCTCACGGTCCTCGTGCACAGCAACCCCGACCTTGAGGACGGATACCGGGACATCCACGTGGTGAAGCTCGGCGGCAAGGTCACCCTCCCCGATCCCGTCGGCATCGAACTCGACACCGAGGAGCTCAAGCAGTACGTCGGCTGAGAGGCCGCCGTCAGCCGGTGAGATCCCGTCTCCGCAGCCCCACCAGCCCCACCCCCGCCAGCACCACCGCCAGCCCGGTCAGTGTCACCACCGGCCCCCATTCCATCCCCCCGCCCGGCAGCTTCGGCAGGTGGCCGAAGGGGGAGAGGTCCAGGACGAGCTGGGGGGCGTTCAGGGCCGGGCCCACCCAGCCGATCAGGAGGACCGCCACGGCCACGCCCCAGGCGGCCGGGGCCAGGCGGGGTGTGACGCCGTACAGGAGCAGCGTCAGGCCGCCGATCACCCACACCGCCGGGAGCTGCACCAGGCACGCGCCCAGGATCGGGCCCACCTGCCTGCCGTAGCCGACGGCGAAGCCCGCCCCGGCGAGGAGCATGATCAGGGCGGCGCCGGCGAAGGCGATCGTCAGGTGGCCGGCCGCCCAGCGCAGGCGGCTCACCGGGCCGGCGAGGAGGGGTTCGGCGCGGCCCGAGGTCTCCTCGCCGTTGAGGCGGAGGACCGACGCGACGACGTACAGCGCGGCGACCAGCCCCAGCATCCCGACCATCGAGGCGAGGAACGCGTCCGTCAGCCCGCTCTGGCCGCCCATCCGCTCGAAGATCTCACGGGCGTTGGCGTTGTCGCCGACCAGGTCGGCCGCGCCCTCCGTCAGGCCGCCGTAGACCACGCCGGCCAGGAAGAAGCCGAGCGACCAGCCGAGCACACCGCCCCGCTGGAGCCGCCAGGCGAGCGCGGCGGCGGAGCCGAGGCGGCCGGCGGCCGGGCCGGGGCGGGCCGGGAAGAAGCTCATGCCGAGGTCCCGGCGCCCGGCCAGGGCATAGGCCGCTGCGGCCTGCACCAGCACCGCCGCCGCGAAGAGCAGGAGCACCCACCAGCGTTCGGCGGCGAACGGGCGCAGGTTCTCCAGCCAGCCGAGCGGGGAGAGCCACGTCCACGGGGAGGAGCCTTCGCTCGTCGCCGAGTCGCCCGCGGCGCGGAGCACGAAGGCCGCGCCCAGGACCGCCGACGTCAGGCCCCTCGCCAGGCGGGCGCTCTCCGTGAGCTGGGCGACGATCGCCGCCGTCGTGGCGAAGACCATGCCGGTCGCGCCCAGGCCGAGGCCGAAGGAGAGCGCACCCGCCGTGCCCTGACCCGCCAGGCCCGCGGTGATGAGCAGGGCGAGTACGGCGTTCGCGACCGCCGCCGCCAGCAGGGCCGCGGTCAGGGACGCCCGGCGGCCCACCGCGCCCGACGCCACGAGTTCCGCGCGGCCGGCCTCCTCCTCGTCACGGGTGTGGCGTACGACGACGAGCAGGCTGGTCACGGCCGCGAGGAGCCCGGCGTACACGCCCACCCGCCACGCCGTCAGGCCGCCGAGCGAGGTGTCGTGGAGCGGGCCGATCAGGGCGCGGTAGGAGGCGTTGGTCTGCAACTGGCGTACCAGGTCGGTGCGTTCGGCGGCCGTGCCGTACAGGCTCTTCAGGGTGTTCGGCATGGAGAGGACCATCAGCGCGTTCACCGCGATCCACACCGGGGTGGTCACGCGGTCGCGGCGGAGCGCGAAGCGCAGCAGGGTGCCGGTGCCGGCGAGGGTGCTCATCGGGTGGCCGCCTCGTCCTGGTAGTGGCGCAGGAAGAGTTCCTCCAGGGTCGGGGGCGTGGAGGTGAGGGAGCGGACACCGGTCTCGGCGAGCGAGCGGAGTACGGCGGTGAGCTGGTCGGTGTCCACCTGGAGGCGGATCCGCCGGCCCTGGACGTCGAGGCCGTGGACGCCGGGCAGGTGCGCCAACCCGTTGGGCGGACCGGCGAGTTCGGCGGTCACGCTGGTCCGGGTGAGGTGGCGCAGGTCGGCGAGGGAGCCGGACTCGACGGTCCGGCCGGCCCGGATGATGCTGACGCGGTCGCAGAGTTCCTCGACCTCGCTGAGGATGTGCGAGGAGAGCAGGACCGTACGGCCCCGGTCCCGCTCCTCCTCCACGCAGCGCTGGAAGACCTCCTCCATCAGGGGGTCGAGGCCGGAGGTCGGCTCGTCGAGGATCAGCAGGTCGACGTCGGAGGCGAAGGCGGCCACCAGGGCGACCTTCTGCCGGTTGCCCTTGCTGTACGTGCGGCCCTTTTTCGTCGGGTCGAGTTCGAAGCGGTCGAGCAGGTCGGCGCGGCGGGTCCTGTCCAGGCCTCCGCGCAGGCGGCCGTAGAGGTCGATGACCTCGCCGCCGGAGAGGTTGCGCCAGAGGGTCACGTCGCCGGGGACGTAGGCGATCCGGCGGTGCACCTCCACGGCGTCCTTCCAGGGGTCGTGGCCGAGGATCTGGGCGGCGCCCGAGTCGGCGCGCAGCAGGCCGAGCAGGACCCGGATCGTGGTCGACTTCCCGGCGCCGTTGGGGCCGAGGAAGCCGTGCACCTCACCGGCCTCGACGGCCAGGTCGAGGCCGTCCAGGGCGTGGGTGCGGCCGAAGGACTTGTGGAGCCCGGCGACCGTGATTGCCTTCGTCATGGTTCAGAACGTACGCTGTCTTCAGAAAATTGTGAAGTTAAGGAAGTGTAGAAACTCCCGCTAGGCTGGTGAACATGACTACGGATGCGATGGGGCGCGATCAGGAGGCCGTCTCGAAGTTCGTCGAGAGCTTCGCGGCGCAGCTCGTCGAGGCCGGGATGCAGCGCATGCCGGCCCGGATCTTCGCGGCCCTGTTGTCGTCCGACTCGGGTGCCCTGACCTCGGCGGAACTGGGGGAGCAGTTGCAGGTCAGCCCGGCGGCGGTGTCCGGCGGGGTGCGCTATCTGGCCCAGCAGCACATGGTCGCGCGCGAGCGGGAGCCGGGCTCCCGGCGGGAGCGGTACCGGGTGCACAGCAACCAGTGGTACGAGGCCCTCACCAGCCGGGAGGCCGTGATCAAGCGGTGGGAGGGGGCGTTGCGGGAGGGCGTGAGCAGCCTCGGCCCCGACACCCCGGCGGGGCGGCGGATGGCGGAGACCCTGGCGTTCTTCGAGTTCGTCGACGACGAGATCGGGAAGATGATGGAGCGCTGGCGGATCCATCGCGATCAGCTCTTCGGCGAGGCGTGACGCCTCGCCGAAGACCGCTGAACCTGCCTACATCACGCCCGGTTCCGGCGCCTGACCAGGAGGACCAGCCCGCCGCCGAGCAGCAGCGCTGCCGCGCCGGCGGCAACGGCCACGGGTACGGTGCCGCTGCTGCCGGTGGAGGCGAGGGAACCGGAGCCGCCGGCCGCGGAGACCGTCTGTGTCCGGGGGGTGTTGCCGTCGGTGCCGGCGGCGGCCGTCGCCGACGGCGACGCGGAGGCGCTCGGCGTCGGAGTGGTCCCGCCCTCGACCTCGACCGTGACGGCCGCGGTGTCGTTGCCGTGCGTGTGGTCGAACGTCATGGTGTTGCCGTAGGCCGTGGTCGCGCGGGCCTCACCGGTGGTGGTCGCGGCGTTCGCGCGGATCCGCAGACCGAACTCGAAGGAGCGGGTGTCCCCGACGGTGAACTCGTTCGGGCTCGACTGGCAGATGTACTGCGCCGCGCCCGGCGTCTGCTCGCCGGTACCGGACTTCGCCTCGTCGTTCCACACGCTGCAGTGGGCGGGGATCTCCTCCGCCTTGGTGCCGGTGGGGACGGTCACCAAGAGCGCCGGCTGGTCGTCGCTGGCGTTGTAGCCGACCCAGCCCGGCCCCTCGTTGCTCAGGGAGACGGTCACGTGCACCAGGTCGCCCGGTGCGCCCTTCGCGGTGGCGCCGCCCGCGACCATGTCGGCGGTGTTGTCGGCGTCGATGTTCTGCCGGTCGATCGCCGTGCCGCCGGTCGCGGCGTCCCCGGCGGCGACGAGGGAGAGCACGGGACCGTCCCCCGGCTTCGGTGCGCTACCGGACAGGGGCAGGGCCTCGTGGCTGAAGTACTCGAACAGGGCCTGATCCGTCACGTCCAGCCCGACCGGCTGGTCCACCCGGTAGCTCTTGCCGGGCTCGACGACCGTGTCGAACGTGCACAGCGCCTGCTCCGTCAGGAAGTAGTCGTCCGCGCTGTCCTTGGAGTACACGCAGTTGGAGTAGTGCTTCGCGTACGAGAGCCCGATGGTGGTGCGCATCCGCAGCTGGACCCCGTCGGCGGCCAGGGTGCCGACGTTGCTGATCGTGACCGGGGTGTCGATCGTGGACCCTGGCTTGTCGCCCTTGCGGGCCGCCAGTTTGTTGACCTTCAGGTCGGTGGTGCCCACGGTCACCTTCGCCGTGGTGGAGACCACGGTGCCGTTGGCGGACGTGCCGCTGAGGGTCACCGTGCCGGTGGTGCCGAGCGGGGTGCCGGGCTTGGCGCTCAGGCCGATGAGCGAGCCGGCCGCCGCGCCCTCGGGGACGTCACGGGTGGGCCAGGTGTAGATGTGGTCGGCGGGCACGGGCGAGTCCGTGGTGACCCAGCCGATGACATTGCTCAGGTCCGCGCTGATGGTGACGTCCTTGGCGGTGCCGGGGCCGTCGTTGTGCAGGCCCCAGTTCACCATCGTCGGGTCGCCCGTCGTCGGCGGCAGGGGCAGTCCCAGGGTGTCGTCCTGGAGCTGGATGTGCACCACCGGGCCGTCGGCGGCCTGGGCGGACGTGACGGGCAGCCATGCGGCGACCGCGGCCGCGAAGACTGTCAGCGCGACCCCGATTCGGTCCCGGCGGTTGGTCATGGTGGTCCCCTCCCGGCGGGGCGGACCTCGCCCCTGCCACACCACTGAGACACCTGATGAATGCCAATGGTTGTCCGGGAGTTCACCATGCGGTCGGTTCGAGCCGGTCGGTTCGAACCGGTCGGCGGCCTCCCGCGCCTACCGCTCCCGCGTCTCCTCCAGCACCGTCCGCCCCAGCAGCGCATACCGCTCCGGTGCCCGGTGCTTGAGGTACTGCGCGTAGCCGATGCCCGTCGCCGCCACCAGTGCCACCAGCCACGGCGTCGCCTTCAGCAGCAGTGAGCCGGACTCGGTGCCGGCCGCGACGCCCATGTTGGACACCAACAGGACGACCACGGCGAGCATCGCGACGCCACCGATGAGCGGGGCGGCGAAGGTCTTGAACCAGTGCCGGCTCTCGGGGTGGTTCTTGCGGAAGTAGACCAGCACCGCGAACGAGCAGACCGCCTGCACGACCAGGATCGCCATCGTGCCGAGGATGGCGAGGAGGACGTAGAGGGCGTTGTACGGGTCCTTGCCCGCGATCCAGAACGCGGCGATCAGGACGGCGGAGATCACCGTCTGGACCAGGCCCGCGACGTGCGGGGAGCCGTGCCTGTGGTGGGTGCGGCCGATGGTGTTCTGCAGCTTCGGCAGGACGCCCTCGCGGCCCAGCGCGTACATGTAGCGGGCGGCGCAGTTGTGGAAGGCCATGCCGCAGGCCAGCGAGCCGGTGATCATCAGCCACTGCATGAGGACGACCGCCCAGTGGCCGACGTAGTGCTCGGTCGGGTTGAAGAAGAGCGCGAGGGGGTTCGCGGAGGAGGCTGCCTTCACGGCTTCCGTCTCGCCGTTGCCGGTGATGGCCATCCAGGAGACGAAGACGTAGAAGACACCGACGCCGAGGACCGAGATCATCGTCGCCTTGGGGATGATCTTCTTCGGGTCGCGGGACTCCTCGCCGTACATCGCCGTCGACTCGAAGCCGACCCAGGACCAGAAGGCGAAGAACAGGCCGAGACCGGCCGAGGTGCCCTTGAAGGCGTTGACCGGGTTGACCGGGCCGAAGGTGAAGCCGTGCGGGCCGCCGCCGTGCAGGGCGACCGAGATCGCCATCGCCGCGAGGACGGTCACCTCGGTGCCGAGGAGGACGACGAGCAGCTTCTCGGCGACGCTGACGCCGAACCAGGTGCCGGTCGCGTTGATCGCGAGCATCAGGATCGCGAACGCCCACCACGGGACGTCCAGGCCGGTCTGGTCCTTGAGCGTCGTGTTGGCGAAGACCGAGAAGATGCCGATCAGCGCCGGTTCGAAGACGGCGTACGCGAAGGTGGCGAGCAGCCCCGAGGCCAGGCCCGCGGTGCGGCCGAGACCGTAGGAGATGAAGCCGTAGAAGGCGCCCGTCGAGGTGATGTGCTTCGCCATCGACGTGAAGCCGACGGAAAAGATTGCCAGGACGACCATTGCGACGAGATAGCTCGCCGGGGCGCCGATGCCGTTGCCCGACGACACCATGAAGGGCACGTTGCCGGTCATCGCGGTGATCGGCGCGGCGGTCGCGACGGCCATGAAGACCACCCCGAGCAGGCCGATCGCGTTCGGCTTGAGCCGGTGGACCGCGCCCTCGCCGCCTGATTCCGTCGCCGGGGCGACTCCCTCGTCCACTGCCATCGGGGTGGCCCCTCTCCTGCTGTTCGCTGGCTGTACCGGACCGGAACTCTGTAGGCCGAATGAGTCCGTTGAGGGTCTCGGTGCGTTAAATGTTTGTCAACCAGACCTTTAGAAATCTGACGCAATCTGTCGGCAACACCCGGCTCGTACGGTCGCCGCCATGAGCACGTACACGGCCACCCTCGGTGGCGAACGCCACCGCTTCGGCTCCCTGGCCCGCCTGCTGGCCGCCGCGAGCCCCGAACGCTCCGGCGACCGGCTGGCCGGCCTCGCCGCCGCGAGCGCGCGGGAACGGGTCGCGGCCCGCTGGGCGCTGGCGGAAGTGCCGCTCGCCACCTTCCTGACCGAGCCGGTGATCCCGTACGAGGACGACGACGTGACCCGGCTGATCCTGGACACGCACGACACGGCCGCCTTCGCGCCCGTCGCCGGGTTGACGGTCGGTGAGTTCCGCGAGTGGCTGCTGGCCGCGGACACCGGGGCGCTGGCCGCGGTGGCGCCGGGGATCACACCGGAGATGGCCGCCGCCGTGTCCAAGCTGATGGGGAACGCGGACCTGGTCGCCGTCGCCCGCAAGGTCCGGGTGGTCACCGCGTTCCGCTCGACGATCGGCCTGCCGGGGCGGCTCGCGACGCGGTTGCAGCCCAACCACCCCACCGACGACCCGGCCGGCGTGGCGGCCGCCCTCCTCGACGGCCTCCTCCTCGGCTCCGGCGACGCGGTCATCGGCATCAACCCGGCGACCGACAGCCCGAAGGCGGTCCGCGACCTGCTGGACCTCCTGGACGGCGTGCTCACCCGCTACGCCATCCCCACCCAGTCCTGCGTGCTCTGCCACGTCACGACCAGCGTGGACCTCATGGAGCGCGGCGCCCCGGTCGACCTGGTCTTCCAGTCCATCGCCGGCACCCAGGCCGCGAACGCCTCCTTCGGCGTGACCCTCGGCCTGCTCGACGAGGCCTACGAGGCGGCGCTCGCGCTCGGCCGCGGAACCGTCGGCGACAACGTCATGTACTTCGAGACCGGGCAGGGCAGCGCCCTGTCGGCGGACGCGCACCACGGGGTGGACCAGCAGACGGTGGAGGCGAGGGCGTACGCCGTGGCCCGCCGCTACCGGCCCCTCCTGGTGAACACCGTCGTCGGCTTCATCGGCCCCGAGTACCTCTACGACGGCCGGCAGATCCTCCGGGCCGCCCTGGAGGACCACTTCTGCGGCAAGCTCCTCGGCCTGCCCATGGGCCTGGACATCTGCTACACGAACCACGCCGACGCCGATGACGACGACATCGCCACCATGCTGACCATGCTCGCCGTCGCGGGCGCGTCCTTCGTGATCTGCACGCCGGGCGGCGACGACATCATGCTCAACTACCAGTCGGCCTCCTACCACGACGCGTTGTACCTGCGCGAGGTGCTGGGCCTGCGCCCGGCACCGGAGTTCGAGGCGTGGCTGGAGTCGATCGGCCTGCTGGCCGAGGACGGCGGCGTACGCGAGGTCGGCGGCCACCCGTTGGCGGCGATCGGAAGGGAACTGGCCGCATGACCGAGGTGACGACGCCCACCGGACTCGACGAACTCTGGCCGCTGCTGCGCCGCCACACCCAGGCCCGGATCGGCCTCGGCCGCTCCGGCTCCGCCCTGCCCACCCGGCACCGCCTGGGCCTCCAGTCCGCGCACGCGGCGGCCCGGGACGCGGTGCACTCGCCGTTCGAGCCGGACACCGTGACGGCCGGGCTGCCGGGGATGCCGACGGTACGGGTGCGCAGCGCGGCCGGTGACCGGCTGACGTATCTCCAGCGGCCCGACCTGGGGCGCCGCCTCGACCCCGTGGACCGCGCCCACCTCCCGACCGGCGACTGGGACGTCGTCTTCGTCGTCGCCGACGGGCTGTCCAGCCGGGCCGTGCACGAGCACGCGGCGGCGGTGGTCCGGGCGACGGCGGCGCGGCTCACGGGGTGGAGCGTCGCGCCCGTGGTGCTGGCGGAGCAGGCCCGGGTGGCCCTCGGCGACGACATCGCGTCGGCGATGGGCACACCGATGACGGTCGTCCTCATCGGCGAACGCCCCGGCATGTCGGCAGCGGACTCTCTGGGCGCGTACCTGACGTACCGCCCGGTCCCGGGCGTGACGACGGACGCGGACCGGAACTGTTTGAGCAACATCCGCCCGCCGCGAGGCCTCGCGTATGAGGCGGCGGCGGGGAAGCTGGCGGGGCTGATGGGGAGGGGGCGGGAGCTGGGGCGGACGGGGGTGGAGCTGAAGGACGAAAGCGATCACGGAGAGGTGACGGGTCGGATACTCTGAGTGGTGTCTGGTCTGCATCACGGGGAGGGCGCATCATGACGTTGATGACTGTGCGACCGACGATAAGCGGCACTGAGCCCGACAGCTTCGAGGATCGGCTGGACATCCTCGACGAGTTGGATGTGCCCGGCTACAGGGCTGAGATCGTCAGGGGGAGCATCGTCTCGTCGCCGTGGTCGAAGTCCTATTACGAGGACGTCATGGAGCTGGTCTGTGATCAGCTGCGGTCGCATCTCCCCGACGGACAGCGCATCAGCATCGGCCCGTTTCTCTACGTCTTCCCAGCAGAGGAACGCGCATACGGACCGGATATCCACGTAGCGCCCCGACGAATCTCCCAGACGACCAGTAACCGCCGGGACGGCGAGGCCCTGCTCCTGGCGTGTGAGCTGACATCCACGTCCACCCGAGACGACGATCTGACGGACAAGGTCATCGTCTATGGGAGGGCCGGGGTTCCTGTCTACCTGGTTCTCGACATGCAGGAGGAGCAGGCCACAGTCTTCTCGACCCCCTCCGCCAAGGGATACGAGTCGCACTGCACGGTGCCGTTCGGCGGGAAGCTGCCCATCCCCTCCCCCTTCGACTGCACCCTCGACACCACAGGCTTCCACGCCCCCACTAAGACGCCCCCGGCACCGTAAGCCCCCATCCCCCCTCCACCACCCGCCAGGTCCGCCGCCGTACCGGCCCCGCCAGGCCGCCGTCGGCCCGGTAGCGGAAGTCCGCCCCCGCCACCGTCACCGTCCGGCCCAGGGCCCGTACCGGGGTGGCCTCCGCGCCCACCGACAGCGGCCGTACCTCCACCTCGGCCAGTCCGTCGGGCCCGCCCGGGGCCACCGAGACGCCCTCCACCGGCTGGTCCAGGTCCACCACGGTCTCCCCGTCGACCTCCACCCGCAGCCGTGCGGGCGGACCGGGCACCGCCGGGACCGGGGCCGGGCGCGCGGACAGGGAGCGTACGAGGTGCTGGTACGGCCGCAGCCACCCCCGGGCCGGCACCGGTTCCGGGGCCTTGGCCGCCGCAATCGCCAGCGGCGGGATCCGCAGCGCGCCCAGCACCACCCCGTCGCTGTCGTCGACGAGGAGGTCCATCCGGCGCTCCACCCCGTCCAGGACCGCCCGGGCCGCCGCCACCGCACCGGCGGGCACCCCCAGCGCGTGCGTGACGCCCAGCGCGCCCCCGACCGGGACCATGGACAGCACGCAGTCGGCCAGCTCCCGCCTGCGGTGCAGGAGGGTCACCGCACGGATCAGGGCGCCGTCGTCGCCCACGACCACCGGCCGCCGCGAGCCCCTGCGGGACAGCACGCGGGCGAATTCCTCGGGCCCGTCAGGCATGCACACCTTCGCGGCCGCACCCGCGCTGAGCACGTCTTTCGCGATCCGGACGGATTCGCCGTCCGTTTCCCACGCCGCCGGATCGATGATCACCAGCAGCTGATCGGACCTCGCGAATGTCGCCACCTCGGTCGTGCCTCGCTTCCTCGGGTAGCATCACTGTGCAAGAGCCCCTTGCGCTATTGCGCCAGGGGCTTCGTCTATTCCGGGGCATCCGGTCCGACGGTTGTGCGGCCAACGACGGTCGCGGTGGTACGCGGCGACGAACCTTACGCGTACGCCCCTGACCTTGGACATGCCCCGCCCGGAAGGGGTGTACGCGCGTGCCCGCACTTGTGCTGCTCGGTGCTCAGTGGGGTGACGAAGGCAAGGGAAAGGCGACGGACCTGCTAGGCGGCTCCGTCGACTATGTGGTGCGCTACCAGGGCGGCAACAACGCCGGTCACACGGTTGTCGTCGGCGACCAGAAGTATGCGCTCCATCTCCTCCCTTCCGGAATCCTCTCGCCCACGTGTGTCCCGGTCATCGGCAACGGTGTCGTCGTCGACCCGTCGGTCCTGCTCTCCGAGCTGAGCGGTCTGAACGAGCGTGGCGTAGACACGTCCAAGCTCCTCATCAGCGGTAACGCGCACATCATCACGCCGTATCACGTGACCGTCGACAAGGTGACGGAACGCTTCCTCGGGAAGCGGAAGATCGGTACGACGGGGCGCGGTATCGGCCCGACCTACGCCGACAAGATCAACCGGGTCGGCATCCGGGTCCAGGACCTGTACGACGAGTCGATCCTGACCCAGAAGGTCGAGGCGGCCCTCGACGTCAAGAACCAGATGCTCACCAAGCTCTACAACCGGCGCGCCATCGCCGTGGAGCAGGTCGTCGAGGAGCTGCTGGGCTACGCGGAGAAGCTCGCTCCGTTCGTCGCCGACACGGTTCTGGTCCTCAACCAGGCACTGGAGGACGACAAGGTCGTGCTCTTCGAGGGCGGCCAGGGCACGCTCCTCGACATCGACCACGGCACGTATCCGTTCGTGACGTCCTCGAACCCGACCGCGGGTGGTGCCTGCACCGGCTCCGGCGTCGGCCCGACGAAGATCACTCGTGTCATCGGCATCCTCAAGGCGTACACGACCCGCGTCGGCGCCGGCCCGTTCCCGACCGAGCTCTTCGACGAGGACGGCGACGCGCTGCGCCGGATCGGCGGCGAGCGGGGCGTGACGACCGGCCGGGACCGCCGCTGCGGCTGGTTCGACGCGGTCATCGCCCGCTACGCGACCCGCGTGAACGGTCTGACCGACTTCTTCCTCACCAAGCTCGACGTGCTGACCGGCTGGGAGCAGATCCCGGTCTGCGTCGCGTACGAGATCGACGGCAAGCGGGTCGAGGAACTCCCGTACTCCCAGACCGACTTCCACCACGCGAAGCCGGTCTACGAGACGCTGCCCGGCTGGTCCGAGGACATCACCAAGGCCAAGTCCTTCGCGGACCTGCCGAAGAACGCGCAGAACTACGTCAAGGCGCTGGAGGAGATGTCCGGCGCCCCGATCTCCGCGATCGGCGTGGGCCCCGGCCGGGACGAGACGATCGAGATCAACTCGTTCCTGTAGGGCCGCGGTTGGACGACGCACTTGGGCCGGTCTTGGCAATCCTTGACCGGCCCTTGGGCTTTCCGTGGTTACGCCGGTAACGGGCGACGGTCAGCATCTACGCGGGTAGCCCGCCGCCTCCCGCATGCCACACCCGTCCTCTCCGCCATTCCAGGAGCCCTGAATGCCCGTCAATCCCATGAACCGCCGTGAGTTCGTGCAGAAGTCGGCCGTCACCGGCGCTGCCGTGGCCGTCGCGGGAACGGTCGGTACCGGCAGCGCCGAGGCCGCCGAGGCCGGCCACGGCCACGCCAAGCCGCCGAAGGCGCCCAAGACCTGGAGCTTCTCCATCCTGGGCACCACCGACCTGCACAGCCACGTCTTCAACTGGGACTACTACACCAACGCCGCCCCGGTGGACTCCAAGGGCAACACCTACGGCATCGCGCGCATCGCCACCCTGGTGAAGAACATCCGCAAGGAGAAGGGCGCGGACCGGGTCCTCCTCGTCGACGCCGGCGACATCATCCAGGGCACCTCCCTCGCCTCCTACTTCGCGAGCGTCGACCCGATCACCGGCAAGGACGGCAAGCGCGGCCCCAAGCACCCCATGGCGATCGCCATGAACGAGATGCGCTACGACGCGGCGGCCCTCGGCAACCACGAGTTCAACTACGGCATCGAGACGATCCGCACCTTCGAGAAGCAGTGCGACTTCCCGCTGCTCGGTGCCAACGCCCTGGACGCCAAGACGCTGCGGCCCGCCTTCCGGCCCTACACCGTCAAGCACATCAAGGTCCCGCACGGCCCGGACATCAAGGTCGGCATCCTCGGTCTCACCAACCCGGGCATCGCCCTGTGGGACAAGGACAACGTCTCCGGGAAGATGGCCTTCACGGGCCTGGTCGAGCAGGCGAAGAAGTACGTGCCGCGGCTGCGTGCCCTCGGCTGTGACGTCGTCTTCCTCACCGACCACTCGGGCCTGGACGGCTCGACCTCGTGGGGCGACGAACTCCCCTACGTGGAGAACGCGTCGAACCTGGTCGCCGAGCAGGTCCCCGGCATCGACGCGATCCTCGTCGGCCACACCCACGTCGACGTCCCGACGTACACGGTGAAGAACGCGGAGACCGGCGAGGAAGTCCTCCTCTCCGAGCCGTACTGCTACGGCTACCGCCTCTCCCGCTTCGACTTCGAGCTGGAGCTGGTGAACCACTCCTGGAAGATCACCAAGAAGACCGCCACCACCCTGAACAGCAACACGGTCGCCGAGGACCCGCGGATCACCGAACTCCTCACCGCCGACCACCAGCTGGTCGTCAAGTACGTCAACACGGCGATCGGCACCAGCACCCAGGCGATGACGACGGCGGAGGCCTGCTGGAAGGACGTCCCCGCCATCGACTTCATCCAGCAGGTCCAGATGGACGCGGTGAAGGCCGGGCTCTCGGCGGCCGACGCCGCGCTCCCGCTGATCTCGGTGGCCGCGTGCTTCAGCCGTACGGCCACCATCCCGGCCGGTGACGTCACGATCCGCGACGTCGCGGGCCTGTACGTCTACGAGAACACCCTGTACGGCAAGAAGCTCACCGGTGCCCAGCTCAAGGACTACCTGGAGTACGCGGCGAAGTACTACCACCAGGTCCCGGCCGGCACGAAGGTGGACACCGCCACCCTCACCAACGCCAACAGCTTCTGGGACTACATGTACGACATGGCGGCCGGCGTCGACTACGAGATCGACATCGCGGCGGCCGAGGGCTCGCGCATCAAGAACCTCACCTACAACGGCACCGCGGTCGCCGACGACCAGGTCTTCGTCGTCGCCGTCAACAACTACCGCGCCAACGGCGGCTCCGGCTACCCGCACATCGCCGCCGCGGAGATCGCCTACAGCTCCACCAACCAGGTCCGGGACCTGATGGTCGCCTACGCCACGGCCAAGGGCACCATCGACCCGGCGGCCTTCGCGGCCACCAACTGGAAGCTGACGCAGGGCGGCACGCCCGTCTTCTAGTACCTCACAGCTCCACGTGTGGTGGCCCCACCCCTCGGGTGGGGCCACCACTTTTTCTTTTTCCCGGACAGGAGAGACCTGTCGATTTCATTTGTGGATTTCATTGTTTCTGTGAATCCTGAAAATCTTGCACCGACTGTAATCCGAAACTGCTATTCGGCCGGGTTTTCGCATTGAGTGTCAACAATGTTGTTGGTAGCGTCCGCCGTGCGTTCCCCAGATCTCCCGACCAGGCCAACGGGTGTGCCCGTATGGCTAGTTCGGCATGCCGAAGGAGTAGTTCGTGAGCAAAGAGAGAACCCGTCTGGTCCGCTCCAGGCGGACTCGTAGGGCCGTACTCGGAGCCGCCACCGCCCTGGTTCTTGTCGGTGGTGGATTCGCCGTGGCAAATGCGGCCACGGCCGGCAGTGAGAAATCCGCCGCAGGTGTCCAGCGCCCGGTCGACAAGCAGGCCAAGGGCACCGCGGCCGTGGTCAGCGCCGCCAACGCCTTCCTGAACACCCTGACGTCCGACCAGCAGGCCTCGACCCTGCTGGACCTCACCCAGACGAACGCGACCGCCTGGTCGAACCTGCCCTGTGGCGGGACCTGCCGCCCCGGCATCCAGTTCAGCACCCTGTCGGACGACCAGCTGGCCGCCGCCGAGCACGTGCTGAAGCTGGCCCTGGGCACCGGCAAGGACACCGGCTACGAGCACGTCCTGCAGACCCTCAAGGCCGACGACGTGCTCGCCTCGGCCGAGAGCACCAGCTCCGCCTCCGCCGGCCCGACGGACGCGCCCACGGCGACCGATTCGGCCTCCGCCACGCCCACCGACTCGGCCTCCGCCACCGCCACCGACTCGGCGTCCGCCGCCGCCCCGACCGGCGCCCCGCCCTCCGGCGGCACCGGTGGCGGCCCCGGCGGGTTCTCGTACGGCAGCGGCTACTACTACCTGGCGTTCCTCGGCACCCCGTCCAAGACCGGCACCTGGCAGCTGCACTTCGGCGGCCACCACCTCGCCGTGAACATCACGTACAAGGACGGCAAGGTCTCCGGCGCCAGCCCCTTCTTCACCGGCGTCGAGCCGACGAGCTGGACCGCGGACGACGGCACGACGTACGCGCCGCTGGCGAAGTTCCGCGACGGCCTGCTGAAGCTGACCGGCAGCCTGAGCACCTCGCAGCTGGCCGAGGCCAAGCTGTCGGAGTCGTTCAGCGACGTACTGCTCGGCCCCGGCAAGGACGGCGACTTCCCGGAGACCAAGGAAGGCATCAAGGCCGGCGAGCTGTCGCCGAAGCAGAAGAAGCTGGTCCTGGCGGCGATCCACCCGTGGATCGCGGACGTGGACGACGCCACCGCCGACCGGCTGATGAAGACGTACGCGAAGGAACTCGACCAGACCTACGTCGCCTACTCCGGCGGCACCGGCCTGGACACCCAGGGCGACTACGTGCGCATCGACGGTCCCAGCGTGTGGGTCGAGTTCGTCTGCCAGAACGGTGTCGTGTTCCAGAACCAGATCCACTACCACACCGTGTACCGCGACCACACCCGCGACTACGGGAACGAGTTCTCCTTCTCATGACCGGACCGCGAAACTGGCTGACCACCGCCCTGACACGCCTGGTTGCCGGGATCGCGATCGTGGTGCCGGCGGCGCTCCTGCTCGGGGCGTCGCCGGCCGCCGCGCATCCGATGCCGCACTCGGTGGTGCAGCTGGACGTGTACCGGTCCTCGGTGTCCGCGCGCCTGGAACTGCCCGTCTCCGACTTCTCCCGGGCCGGCGGCATCGACCTGGACGACGTCACCGGCAAGGCCGTCCCGGCCGCGCGGGCGAAGACGATCCGCACCTACCTGACCGAGCACATCCACCCGACCACGACCGGCGGCAAGGCCTGGCAGGTCGGCATCGGCGCGATGCACCTGACCGCCACCCAGCAGACGTCCACCGGCCCGTACCGGGAACTGGTCGTCGCCGCGGTCCTCACCCCGCCCGCCAGCGCCGACGTACGCCACTTCACCTTCCACTACGACGTGATCGTCCACCAGGTCGTCACCCACGTCACCCTCGTGACGGTCCGCCAGGACTGGGCGAACGGGCAGGTCGACGGCAAGGGCACCACCCAGGTCGGCACGATCGAACTCGACATCCGGCACATGAAGGTCCCGGCCCTCAAGGTCGACCTCGGCGCGGGCAGCGCCTGGCGCGGCTTCGTCGCGATGGTCGAACTGGGCGGCAACCACATCCTCACCGGCACGGATCACCTGCTGTTCCTGCTGATCCTGCTCCTCCCGGCCCCCCTCGCCGCGACCGGCGGCCGCTGGACCGGCCTGGTGGGCCCCCGCAAGGCACTGGCCCGGATCGGCGGCATCACCCTCGCCTTCACCGCGGGCCACTCGGTCGCCCTGGCCGCCACCGCCCTGGGCCGCCTGCAGATCCCGTCCTGGCCCGTGGAGGCGTTCATCGCCGCGAGCATCCTGGTCGGCGCGATCCACGCGATCCGCCCGCTCTTCCCCGGGCGGGAAGCGGTCGTGGCCGGCGTCTTCGGCCTGGGCCACGGCATGGCGTTCTCGTTCGTACTCGCCGAAATGCACCTGTCCACCGGCCAGTTGGTCACCAGCCTCCTCGGCTTCAACCTCGGCATCGAACTGGTCCAGCTGCTGCTGGTCTGCCTCGCGCTGCCCTCGCTCCTGGTCCTGGCCCGGCTGCGTATCCAGCCCGTTCTCCGGCTGACCGGCGCGGTGCTCACCGGCGTCGCGGCCCTCGGCTGGCTGGTCGACCGCCTCGGCCTGCCCAACCCGGTCGCCCGCGCGGCCGACAGCGCGGGCTCCCACACCACGCTGCTGCTGATCGTCCTGACGCCGGCCGCGCTCACCAGCACGGCGTGGTCCCTGGCCGCCCGCATACGCAGCGCACCGCGGGGCGGACTCAGGCCGCCCCGATGGCGTGCAACCCCGGACCGGTCATGAGCCTGCGCAGGGCGGCCTCCGCCGCCGGGTCCGCCGGGGTGACGGCGATCAGACACTGGTCCGAGTCGTCGAGGGTGGCCAGCGTGTCGTAGCAGAGGGCCAGTTCGCCGACGACCGGATGCCGGACGCGTTTACGGCCGTGGGCGCGGCGCCGCACCGTGTGGTCGTCCCACCAGGCGGCGAACTCCGGGCTGCGGTCCCGCAGTTCGGCGATCACCTCGCGGAGCCGGGCATCGTCCGGGTGGCGGGCCAGGTTCGCCCGCAGGTTGCCGACGGTCTCGCGGGCCACCCGCGCCCAGTCCAGCTGGATCACGCGCATCTCCGGCTCCAGGAACAGCACTCGTGCGGTGTTGCCGGTGAGTTCCCCGGCGGTGCCGAAGTCCGTGCCGAGCAGGGCCGTCGCGGCGGCGTTGTGGGCCAGCACGTCGAAGCGGAAGTCGACGACGTAGGCGGGGATCAACGGCATGCCCGCCAGCAGTACGCGCAGTGAGTCGCCGACCGGGGCGGACAGGTGCCGGGACATCGGGGTCTCGTCCCGCGCGATCAGGTGCAGATGGTGCCGCTCGGACGGTGACAGCCGCAACGCCCGGGCCACCGCGTCCAGCACGGCGGCGCCCGGCGTGCCGACCCGGCCCTGCTCCAGCCTGATGTACCAGTCGATGCTGACGGCGGCGAGCTGAGCCACCTCCTGCCGCCGCAGCCCCGGCGTCCGCCGCCGGCCCGCGTCCGGCAGCCCGACGTCCCCGGGCCGCAGCCGCGCCCGCATGACGCGCAGGAACTCCGCCAGTTCCGCGCGCTGAGGTGACCGCCGACTCGCCATACCCCTCATGATCCTGACCCCGGCCGCGCCCTGTCGACCCCGGACCCTGGTATCCCGAATGCCAGCAACCGGAGAGCCTTCCTGCCAGTGCCCCGCTCCTTGATCGTGGAGTCACCGCAGACACCTCACTCCACTCAGGAGGGCACCATGAGAACGTCGTTCCGCACCGCCGCCGCACTGACCGCGGTCGTCGCCGCCGTCACCACCGGCGTGACCACGGCCACCGCCGACACCCACACCGGCCGCGCGGACGACGGTGGTTACGGCTACACCAAGGTCCGCAAGGGCGTCCCCGACTCCGCCGCCCACTTCAAGGTCACCAGCCCCGACGTCCGCAACGGCGGCGCCTTCCCGGCCGACGCCTACGCCGACTCCTTCGGCTGCTCCGGCGCCAACCAGCAGATACGGCTGTCCTGGCACGGCGCCCCGAAGGACACCCGCAGCTACGCGGTCACCATGTTCGACCCCGACGCTCCCACCGGCTCCGGCTTCTGGCACTGGCTGACCTGGGACATCCCCGCCACCAGCACCGAACTGGGCTCTGCCCTGCCGACCGGCGCGGTGGCCGGCACGAACGACGCCGGCCAGACCGGTTACACGGGCCCCTGCCCGCCGAGCGGCGACATCACCCACCACTACCGCATCACGGTCTACGCCCTGGACACGGCCGGCCTGCAACTGCCCGCGGCGACCCCCGCCGCGGTCACCCGCTTCACCATGTCGACCCACGTGATCGGCACGGCGACCATCACGGCGACGGCGCGCAGGTCCTAGCGCCGCGCTCTTCGAAGAAGGACGCCCGCTGGGGAACCCTCACAGCGGCGCGGGGATACCCGGCCGCCTCAGGCAGGTGCTCGGCGCCCTCGCCAGGCGTCGGGGCCTCCACGGCCTGAGCCCCGTGACCCCGGCACGCTCCGGGCCGCCGACCTCATGGTGCGAGCCACGACCACCTGCTCGTATCGTGAAAAGACAGCGAGCAGCGGGGCGAGCAAGGAAGATCATGGCTGGACCGGCGGTCGACTACGCGGCGGTGTTCCAGGCCCTTCCCGGGGCCGCGGCGCTGGTGACCCCGCAGCTGATCTTCGCGGACGCCAACGCGGAGTTCCTGCGCCTCCGGGGCCTCCCCCGCGAGCAGGTGATCGGGCGCTTCCTGCCCGAGGACAATCCCGAGAACGTCTCCGCCGAGCCTCTCCTGCTCAGGGTTCTGGCGTCACTGCGCCGGGCGGCGGCCACCGGTGAGCGCAGTGTCGTGGCGCTGCAGCGCGTCGACATGGAGGACCCCGACCAGCCCGGGGTGTGGCACGAGCGGTATTTCAACGTGACCAACATTCCCGTGTTCGGAGCCGACGGGCGGGTGACGCTGCTGTTGCACCGGCTGGAGGACGTCACCGAGCTCATCCGCGCCCGTGAGGTCGCGCTGACCTTGCAGGAAGCCATGCTGCCCGCCCCTCGCCGGGTCGGCAGGCACCCGGCGGCCGTCCGCTACCGGCCGGCCGCCGAAGCCCTCAACGTGGCCGGCGACTGGTACGACCTGGTCGACCTGCCCGGCGATCGCATCGCCGTCGCCGTCGGCGACGTCGTCGGCCACGGTCTGCCCGCGGCCGGTGTCATGGGGCAACTGCGCAGCGCCCTCACCGCCGCCTCCCTCGTCCCCGAAGGCCCCGCCCGCGCCCTGGAGGTCCTCGGGCAGTACGCCCGCACCGTCGACGGCGCCGAGAACACCACCGTGGCCACGGCATTCATCGACTGGGAGAGCGGCACCATCACCTACAGCTGCGCCGGCCACCCCCCACCGCTACTCCTGCAGCCGGACGGGACCGTCGAGTTCCTGGACCAGGCCACCGACCCGCCACTGGCCGCCCGCCCTCAGCACGGCCCCCGGACCCAGGCCGTCGCGGCCTTCCGCGAGGGCGCGGTCCTCGTGCTCTACACCGACGGCCTGATCGAACGCCGCGGCGAGGACATCGACAAGGGCCTCGCCCGGCTCGCCGACTCCCTGGTCCGCCACCGGACCACCCCATGCGAAGCTCTCGCCGACGCCGTGCTCACCGACCTGCTCCCACCCGGTGACGCCACCGACGACACCGCCCTGGTCATCGTGCGCCTGTGAACCTTCGGTCAGGGGGCCGAGGCGTCACCCGCCAGGAAGGCGGCCCAGGAGGCCGGGGAGAGCCGCGCCTGACGACGGTTCCCCGAGCTCAGAGCCGCGTGGCGGCTCGGACCAGCCCGGCGACGGCCCGGGAGCGGCTGTGCGGCGGCCACGCGATCACGGTGGTGACCGGCGGCGCGTCCACCACCGGTACGGCGGCCAGATCCTCGCGCAACTGGGACCGGACGGACTCCGGCACGACACAGCAGGCGCGGCCCAGCGCGATCAGCTGGTACAGCTGGGCCTGGTCCCGGACCTCCGGACCGGGCCCCTCCGGGTACCTGCCGTCGCGGCCTCGCCAGCGCGCCAGGGGCAGGCCGGCCAGCTCGGTGGCCCCGGCCGTCCGCACCTGCTCGCGGACGGCGAGAGGATGCCCGGCCGGCACCACCAGCACCTGGCCCTCCGTCAGCAGTTCCTCGGTGTCGAAGCCCGCCGCGGAGTCGAACGGCAGATGCAGCAGCGCCACGTCGGCCCGTCCGTCGCGCAGCATCCGCTCCTGCTCGCCGACCCCGCACAGCAGCAGATCGACGGTGACCGCGCCCGGTTCGGCGGCGTAGGCGTCGAGCATCTTCGCCAGCAGTTCGCCGGACGCGCCCGCCTTCGTGGCCAGCACCACGCCCGGCCGGCCGGACGCGGCGAGCGCCGCGCGCCGGGTGCGCTGCTCGGCGGCCGCCACCGCGTCCAGCACCGCCCGCGCCTCCCGCAGCAGCACCGAACCGGCCTCGGTCAGGGTGACCGCACGGCTGGTGCGTTCCAGCAGCGTCGCCCCGAGCCGCCGTTCCAGCCGGCTGATCGCCCGCGACAGCGGCGGCTGCGCCATCCCGAGCCGCTGGGCCGCCCGCCCGAAGTGCAGCTCCTCGGCGACGGCCACGAAGTACCGCAACTCCCGCGTCTCCACATCCCTATTTTACTGACCCGGCCGGTATCGATACCCGTGCGGTATCGATGCCTACCCGATCGGTGTTGGCCTCCCCGACCCGGTCCCGGACAGGATCGAAACATGACCGAACAGCAGAAGACCGCGCTGGTCACCGGCGCGAACAAGGGGATCGGGTACGAGATCGCGGCCGGCCTCGGCGCCCTCGGCTGGCGCGTCGGAGTCGGCGCCCGGGACGAGGAACGCCGGGAGACCGCCGTGGCCAAGCTGCGGGCGGCCGGTGTCGACGCGTTCGGCGTACCGCTCGACGTCACCGACGACGCGAGCGTGCAGGCTGCCACCGCGCTGGTCGAGGACCGCGCCGGACACCTCGACGCACTCGTCAACAACGCCGGCATCACCGGCGGCATGGCACAGACGCCGACCACCGCCGACCTCGCGACGGTACGGGAGGCCGTCGAGACCAACGTCATCGGCGTCATCCGCGTCACCAACGCGATGCTGCCGCTGCTGCGCCGCTCGCCGTCCCCGCGGATCGTCAACGTCTCCAGCAGCGTCGGCTCCCTCACCCGGCAGACCGCGCCCGGCGCCGAAATGGGCCCGATCGCCCTCGCCTACTCACCGTCCAAGACGTTCCTCAACGGCGTCACCGTCCAGTACGCCAGGGAACTCCACGGCACGAACATCCTGATCAACCTCGCCTGCCCCGGCTACTGCGCCACCGACCTCAACGGCTTCCGGGGCCACCGCACCCCGCAGCAGGGCGCGGCGACCGCGATCCGCCTCGCCACCCTGCCCGACGACGGCCCGACCGGCCGCTTCTTCGACGACGACGGGGAGGTGCCCTGGTGACTCACCCCGGTTGAGCAGCTGTACTCAGGCGGGGACACGCGGCCGGGCCCGCGGTCGCCCTGTTCACCGTCTTCGGCTGAGCGTTGTCGAGTGCGGCGCCGTTGGGGCTGGTCGCGCCCACGCGGCGGAGCCGCATATTGATACAGCCCCGCGCCCCTTACGGGGCGTTGTGCCCCAGGAAGGCGGCCCAGGAGGCCGGGGAGACGGTGAGGTGGGGGCCGTCGGGGCCGGTTTTGGAGTCGCGGATGTGGATGGTGTGGGGGCAGGGGGATATTTCGAGGCACTGCCCGGTGGCGCTGCTGTAGGAGGACTTGCGCCAGGTGTAGGCGGTTTCGAGGCACTGGCCGCCACTGTCATCGCTGTAGCTCGACTTGAACCACCGCAGGGTGCTGGTCATGTCCGGTCTTCTCCCGCCAACTTCCGGATGAGGCTTAGTGAGTCATCCGAACTCAGGGCCTGCGTTCGGATCTTTGCATACCGGTGGGTGAGGCGAGCGACCTTCGTTGGATCGCTGACCAGGAGACTTTCCTCCTCGATCTCCAGGTAGACCACGTCGTGGTGTTCCTTGGTTTTCACCAGGACCATGTTGCCGCGTGCTCCTGCGTGGCCGACCCTCAACCCCCGCTCCATCGGCAGCACTTGGATGCTCACATTGTCCCTCTCCGCGTCCTCCGCGAGCGAGCGCAATTGGCCGTGCAGCACCTCCCAGTCGCCGAACGGCCTCCGCAGTACCGACTCCTCCAGGATGAGCTCGATCATGGCCGTCGGATCCACCCGGTCGAACAGCGCCCGCCGTGCCACCCGCGCCTCGACCAGTTCCTCCACCTTCTCCTCCGGCAGCTTCGGGAAGCCGCCGCCGATCAACGCCCGCGCGTACTCCGGTGTCTGGAACAGACCGTCGACCACGAACGTCTGGTACGACGACAGCGTCACCGCCTCCTGCTCCACCAGCGCGAAGTTCTTGAACTGAGGCGGATACTTGTCCAGCAGCACGAACCTGCGTGCCTTCTCGAAGATCCCCAGCCCGCCGCCGATCGCCTCCTCCAGCTTGGCGAGCATCTTGTCGCTGGCGGGCTGTGATCCCGTCTCCATCGCGCTGATCGCGGACCCGGTGTAGCCGATGCGCTTCCCCAACTCCTCTTGCGTCAACTCCTGTTGCTCGCGGAAGGCCTTCGCGAGGGCGGCCAGGAGCTGTGCCGTGCTGCCCGCCTCCGCCTTGTTCTCAGCCCGCGCCATTGCGGTCACCCCCGAACTCAACCGAACTCAAACGGTCACAACCACCGGACCCCGAATTCCCAGAGTTTGCGGCTCTTGACTCAGAGTTATGGAGAAGGTAGCCGCAGGTGCCGAAACTGATCCCATGAACTCGCAAATCGACCCCTTAAACCTCGGCTGGCTCCCCGCCTCCGGCGTGCAACTTCGCAAAGCCGGTGTGCAGTTCGACGCCGTGCGGGTGGACGACGGGGAGTGGGGGCGGCGGCTCGCCGACCGGCTCGCGGAGCTGACCGGGGGAGACCCCGGTCCCGTCATCGAGGTCGCCAGTGGGCGGCGGTGTGTGTACTTCCTGGTCCCGGCCGGGAGCACGGACCACCTGCCCTGGCCTGCGCAGGTGACCAGGCTGACCGCCGTTCCGGCTCGGGTGTCGTACATCCCGATTCCCGCGCTGGACGACATGACCTGGCCGTTGTCGTGGCGCTACCGGCCGACCGCGCACGGCCGTTTCGTGCACACGCGACTGCTGCGCTCCGCGCTTCACTCGCCGGAGTGAAAATCGTCAACACAGCGCCGGGAAAAAGGGATTCTGGCTTGCGTCCGCCGCTTTGCGGGGCCCTAAAGTCACGATCAACAGATTGCCCCCGCGGTGCGCCAACACCCGGGGGCTCGACACCAGGAGACAGCCCTCCGATGCGCGTTCATCGTATGGCGCCCATGCGCGCCTTCGCAGCCCTTGCCCGCTCCCGTTTCGGGGACCGACGCCTGTCCTGGGGAGCGGTAGGCGTACTGACGTACCTCCTGGGGCTGCCGAACGGCGCCTGGATCACGGAGCGCATCCTCGCGGCACAGCGCGGGGAAGGGTGCATGTCGATCGTCGCCTCCCTGCGTGAGCTGGAGGAACGGCGTTATCTGCGGCGGGTGGTGTCGCGGGACCCGGTGACCCGGCAGTACTCGACGGTCTGCGAGGTGTTCGAGAGGCCGTACGAATCCGCGACACCGGCGGGTGAAATGCAAAAAGTTCGCCTCGTGGCGGCTTAGGAAGCAGAGAAAGAGACGCAGTGACTGTCTTGCTTGAACGGCCCGAGACGGTATACCGGAGGTATACTTGCGTCATGGCTGACACCACCGTCAAGGTCGACCCCGCTGTCCGTGACCGCCTCATGGTGCTCGCCCGGGAGCGCGGGATGACCATGCGTGATCTGATCGCCGAGCTCGCGGGGGCCACGCCCACGCAGGAAGAGCTGCGCAAGCGCTACGAGGAGACGAAGGCGTACTGCGAGACGCACTTCGGGGTGACCTTCACCGACGAGGAGCACGACCGGGTGGAGAAGATCTGGCAGGACCTTGAGGCCGGTCGGCCGGTGGGCAGCCTGTGAGCGCGATGAGGACCGGTTCCACCGGTGTCGTCTTCGACGAGTCCGCCCTGCTGGCCCTGGACTCGGGGAACTCACTGGCCTCCCACTTCGTGGCGAACACAGAGCATGGGTCGACCCGGCACGTCTACGTCCCCGCGCTCTGTCTGGCCGCCGCCGACGGTATGCGCAAGGGGCTCGCGGAGCATGTCGGTGCGCTTCCGGCCGTCGAGATCGTGGAGTTGGACTTCGCGGGTGCCTCCACGGTCGGCGCGCTGCTGCGTGACGGCGTGGAGTGGCGGCTCGGGCACGCGGTCCACTTGTCCCGGCCCACACTTGACTGGCCCGACGGTCGTCATGTCGTGACTGTCGAACCCGACCGCTACGCCGACATGCCCCTCGTGCGCACCATCAGGCTGCCGCAACAGAGCTGATTCCGGCTCGTACACCCCAAGGCTCCGGACCGAGGACGGTCCGGAGCCTTTTTCACTCACACAGAGATGAATACGCGGCGCATGGCCGGATCAGTGGTGCGTGACGGCCTACCAGCCGCCGCGACCGCAGTCGGAACCGAGGTCGGTGATCTGCGCGCCCGGGCTGCCCTCGCCGTTGATGAGGTTGCTGAGGGCCCCGTTGAGGATGCCCACCTCGCCGAGGACGTCGAGGTTCAGGTCGTGGGACCGGCAGCCACCGCCACCGCCGCCGCCGTACCCGTGCTGCTGCGCCGGCAGGGCGGTGGCCGGGACGGCGCCCATGAAGCCGACGCCACCGATGATGGCGATCACGGCGGCCGCCTTGTGAAGCTTGCGCATGTTCTCCTCCTTGAGCCGAATGGGAGCGCGGTGGTCATACGATCTGATAAGCGCTCATTTCGGAGACTAGATCGACATCTCCCACCGCGCTCTTCGGAGGAGCCATCCGGGGACACCGGCATCCGGGTGACCGGTCGTCACCATGACCTGTCGTCAGCGTGACCCCCTGTCAGCGTGATCGGCCGTCAGCTGAAGACGATCATCGAACCCTGGGCCAGGCTGCGGGTCGCCGCCGCGTGCAGACCCAGCCATACGTGCCGTTCCCGTGCGAACGGGCTCGGGTCGTAGGGCGCCGGGACCGCCGGTTCCTCCAAGTCGGTGGGGGCGGCCGGGGGTTGGGGCGGGGCCGGGGGGTTCGCCGGGTCGATGCCGATCGACGGGGCGACGTACTCCAGCTCGCGCAGCAGGGCGTGGGAGGAGCCCAGCGGACCGCCGCTGGCGAGGAGTTCGTCACTGGAGAGCGGTCGCGGGAAGTCGACCGGGACATAGGCGCCCGCGTGGTCGTAGTGCCAGACCAGGTGGGACTGCTGGGCCGTCGACTCGAACATCTCCAGGAGCTGCTCGTAGTCGCCGCCGAGGTCGTCCACGGGGGAGACGGGCAGACCGCAGACCTGGAGGAGGTAGGCGCGGCGCAGGAAGTGGAGTGCGTCGTAGTCGAAGCCGGCCACGGGTGCGACCTCGCCGGACAGGCCCGGCATGTACTGGTACACCGGCACCGGGGGCAGCCCGGCCTCGGCGAGCACCTTGTTGTATTGCGCGAGTTCCTCGGCGAACGGATTGTCGGGGGTGTGGCACAACACGTCGACGAGCGGTACCAGCCAGAGGTCACAGGCCAAAGAGGGCTCCTAGTATCAGCGCGTTCACAGCAAGTGCTCAGCCAGGTGGTCAGGGAAGAGTAATCCGTGCGGCGCCGGTCAGCTCCCCTCGTGCAGGTCCCATACCCAGACCCCACCGGTCCACTTACCGGGTTTTCCGGTCAGGGCCTCCACCGCCTGTCGTAGTTTCTCGCCATTGGGTTGCGGGGCGACCACCAGGGCCCCCGCCTTCCAGTACGCGAAGTCCTTCTTGGCCTGCGCCCGCCAGTTCTTGCCGATCACCGGCACCTTCCCGGTGTAGCGGACGTCCCGCAGCATGCTGGAGGTGTAGCGCGGGACGGCGCCGTAGATGCCGATGCGGTCCGCGCCGTAGGGGCCGTTGAAGTATCCGCCGGGGAGCTTGAAGCCGAGGTGGGCGCTGGTCTGCCAGTGCAGGGCCTCCGCGTAGCCGGGGTCCGGGAGCGGGAGGGGGACGAGGGACTCGCCCTTGCCCAGGTACGACTTCCACATCCCGCTGCTGATGAACTCCGGGACCGCCTCCCGCTGCTCGGACTTGAGCGGGGCGGGGACGATCGGGAGCAGGGCCAGGGCGACGGCCAGCAGGCCGAAGTACTGGGCGCCGATGCGGCGGGTGGCGAGGATCTTCTCCAGGGCCAGCGCGAACAGGATGCCCAGCGCGGGGGCGCAGATCATCGCGACCCGGCCCTCGATGACGGACTCGAAGAGCGGGAACTTCCGCACCAGCGCCCAGGGCCCCGGATACACCGTCTCCGTCAGCGGGATGCGGATCTTCGGGCCCATGGACAGCACGGCCGCCGCCACGGACGTGAACGCCAGCGCCCTGACCAGCGGCCGCTCCCACAGTCGTACGACGATCCCGAAGGCGACCAGGACCAGCGGCCAGCCGTAGAAGGCGTTCTGCTCGGTGGGGTTGAGGGAGAGCTCGTTGGCGCGGCCCGCGTTGCCGTAGAGCAGCGAGCGTTCGGCGAAGGCGAGCAGGGAGAGGGGGCTGTTTCCGGCGTTGTCGCCGTGCAGGACGCTGTGGTAGCTCTGCGGGCCCGTGAACTGCCAGTGGAGCGGGAAGGCGACGAGGGGCAGGCTGATCGCCCCGGCGATCAGCAGGCCCTTGCCCAGCGGGCGCCAGGCCACCCTCGCCACCTGTGGCCGTACGACCGCGTAGGCGAGGGCGAACAACGTCATCCCCAGCGCCGCCAGCAGGAACGGCTCCTCGCCCAGGAAGACCTGGTACGCCGCCATCAGCCCGAGCACGATCCCGTCCCGTCGCACCCGGGAGCCGGTGGCGAGGCGCAGGGCCCGGTCGATGATCAGCGGGATCATGAACAGGATCACGAAGTTGGGGTGCGCGTTGGCGTGGCTGACCATCGGTGGCGCGAAGGCCGCGAGGGCCGCGCCGACGAAGGCGGCACCCCGGTGCCGTACCACCCGCTTCACGATCAGCCAGTACCAGGCGACGGCGGTCGCGGCGAGCCCCAGTGCCATGCAGACGGAGAGCGAGACCGCCGGACCGGCTATGAGGGTGAGCGGGGCGAAGGGGACCGACAGGCCCAGCATGACCGTGTTGGCCATGAGGTTGACGCCGTCGGGGAAGTTCTGGAAGTCGGAGAAGAGCGGGTTGCGCAGGTGCGCGAGGTTGTCCGCGGTCACCGCGAAGAACCACTCCCACTGGTTCTGGTCCTGGAGGGAGTCGACGAGATAGCGGTGGTCCGGGTCGAAGAAGCGTCCCGAGTAGAGGGCGATGGAGAGGGCGAGGAAGAGGACGGGGACCAGGAGGTCGGCCGGGCGCAGCCGGCGGGCGCGGAGGCGGGCCAGGTCGGCGAGGACCTTCGGGTAGTCCAGCGGGCCCACCTTCGAGCCGGGCTGGTGGCTCCAGCGGACCGGGACCTCGGTGATCGGGTGGCCGGTGCGGTGCAGGTGCTGGAGGACCTCGACGTCGATGCCCCAGCCGTCGAGCCGGGAGTCGGCGAAGGCCTCGCGGGCCAGGTCGCCGTCGAAGAGCTTGAACCCGCACTGGGTGTCCTTGAGACCCGGCACGGCGGTGGCGCGTATCACCAGGTTCCCGGCGCGGCCGAGCAGCTCGCGCAGCCGGTGCTGGTGGTCGGCTATCTCCGCGCCCGGCACCGCACGCGAACCGATCGCCGCCGCACCGCCCTCGCTGAGCGCCTTGTCCAGCCGCTCCAGCTCCTCGATCGGCGCCGCGAGGTCGGCGTCGGTGACCAGCACGCGGCTGCCGACGGTCGCGGCCACGCCGAGTCGCAGGGCGTTGCCCTTGCCCCGGTTGCGGTCGGCGGCGACCAGCCGGACGTGCGGGTGCTGTAAGGCCACCACCTCGCGCGTCCCGTCCGTCGAGCCGTCGTCGGAGACGATCACTTCCCAGGAGCCGAAGCGGCTCTCGTTGTCGGTGAGGTAGCGGGTGACGGCATCGAGCGTCGGCCCGAGCCGCTCCTCCTCGTTGTACGCCGGGATGACGACGGAAAGGTCGACGGTCTCCCTGTGCTCCGAGGGCTCCGTGGCCCCCGGGGCCTCCGTGGACGCGGTCATCCGTCCTTCTCCGCCAGTCGCTCGATCAGGGCGAGGGAGTGCGTGTTGTACGCGGCGACGATCCCCCGGGCGGCCTCCGTGTCCCGGCGGGACAGCGCGTCGACCAACTCGGTGTGCCGGGACCACAGATACCCGCGTAGATCGGGCAGCCGGCGCAGATGCCGTACCGCGCACACCCAGGACTGCACGCGCAGCCGGTGCAGGAAGTCGGCGAGGTAGGGGTTGCCGAAGAGGGCGGACAGCTCCCGCCAGAACCGGAGGTCGTAGCCGATGAGGACGGTCAGGTCACCGGCGGTCGCGGCGCGCTGAGCCTCCTCGCCGCGCCGCCGGACCGCCGCCAGGGCGGCCGCGACCCGCGGTTCCTCGGGGTCCTTGAAGGCGGGGTGGAGGCCGTCGGCGAGGGCCTGGAACATGCCGTCGGTGACCAGGCTGCGGGCCTCGATCATGCCCCGGTAGTCGGCGAGCGCGTACTCCGGCACCCGGAAGCCGCGGTGCTGGTCGGCTTCGAGGATGCCCTGCGCGGACAGGTCGACGAGCGCCTCGCGGACCGGCGTGGCGGAGACCCCGTACTGTTCGGCGATCTCCTTGACCGTGAACTCCCGGCCCGGCTGGAGCCGCCCGGCGAGCACCTCGTCACGGAGCGCGTCCGCGATCTGCTGGCGCAGGGTACTGCGCGTCACAGCGCCGTTGCCGGGCATCGTGGGGTGCCTCTCCTCACGCGTTCGGGTGACGTGCTCGCTTACACGTACATGTACGAGCACGCCACCTTACGCGTTCGGGTTCCGCGTGTACTCCTTCCGGATCCGCGAAGCTACCCGTGGGTCGTTTCTACGGATCCTGTGAGTCACCTGTGAGAAGCGGTGGTGCGGCGCCCCTACACCGTGTACTCGTCGGCCACGCTCAGCGCAGCGTCCAGCGCAGCGAACCCCTCCTTCAACTCCGCCTCACTCACATTGCACGGCGGCACGACATGCGTCCGGTTCATGTTCACGAACGGCCACAGCCCCTGCTTCTTCGCCGCGGCGCCGAACGCGGCCATCGCCGCGTTGGCCTCCCCGGCCGCGTTGTACGGCACCAGCGGCTCCCGGGTCTCCCGGTTCTTCACCAGGTCGAGCGCCCAGAACATGCCGACGCCGCGGACCTCGCCGACGCTCGGGTGCCGCTCGGCGAGCGAGGCGAGCGCGGGTCCGACCACCTCGGCCCCCAGCCGCTTCGCGTTCTCGACGACCCCTTCCTCCGCCATCACGTTGATGGTGGCGACGGCGGCGGCACAGGCCAGCGGATGCCCGGAGTAGGTCAGCCCGCCCGGGTAGGGCCGCTTGCCGAAGGTCTCGGCGATCTTCTCGCTGATGGCCACGCCGCCGAGCGGCACGTACCCGCTGTTCACGCCCTTGGCGAAGGTCATCAGATCGGGTACGACCCCGAACAGGTCCGCGGCGAACCACTCACCGGTCCGCCCGAACCCGGCCATCACCTCGTCCAGGACGAAGACGATCCCGTACTTGTCGCAGATCTCCCGGACACCGGCGAGATACCCGGCCGGCGGCACCATGATCCCGGCGGTCCCGGGGATGGTCTCCAGCACGATGGCCGCGACCGTGCCCGGCCCCTCGAAGGCGATGGTCGTCTCCAGGTGCTCCAGCGCCCGCGCGGTCTCCTGCTCCTCGGTCTCCGCGTAGAAACGGGAGCGGTAGAGGAAGGGCGCCCAGAAGTGCACGACCCCGGCGGCGGCACCGTCGGAGGCCCAGCGGCGCGGGTCGCCGGTGATGTTGATCGCCTGCTGGGTACCGCCGTGGTAGGAGCGGTAGGCGGACAGCACCTTCGGGCGCCCGGTGTGCAGCCGGGCCATCCGCACGGCGTGCTCGATGGCGTCCGCGCCCCCGTTGGTGAAGAAGATCTTGTCGAGGTCCCCGGGCGTCCGCTCGGCGATCAGCCGGGCCGCCTCCGACCGCGCCTCCACGGCGAAGGCGGGCGCGAAGGTCGTCATCCTCGCGGCCTGCTCCTGGACGGCGGCGACGACCTTCGGGTGCTGGTACCCGATGTTGGTGAAGACGAGCCCGCTGGTGAAGTCCAGGTAGCGCCGGCCGTCGTAGTCCCAGAAGTACGACCCTTCGGCGCCGGCCACGGCAAGCGGGTCGATGAGGTCCTGGGCGGACCAGGAGTGGAAGACATGCGCACGATCGGCCGCCTTCACGGCGGCGCCGGCCTGGGGATTGGGCTGAGGGGTCATGCGGGGGAGCGTAGGAGCGACCGGTACGGGAGCGGTATCGGCGACATGTTCCGTGGTCACGGGGATTCCGCGACAGGTTGTCCACAGCCTGGGGACATGGCCTGCGGTCGGTCCTTGTTACGCAACCGTAGACATGGCACTGCGCGATCTCCGGAACGGCCGCATTATTCTCGGCTCGATCACAAGTGTGAGCGAGGGGCGGATCTGCCATGGAGAAGCTGGGGCCGGGGGATCCGCAGCACATCGGGAACTATCGGCTGCTGGCGCGGCTGGGCGCGGGTGGGATGGGGCATGTGTTCCTCGCCCGGTCGGAGCGCGGTCGTACCGTCGCCGTGAAGCTGGTGCGGGCGGAGCTCGCCGAGCACGAGGAGTTCCGGGAGCGCTTCCGGCAGGAGGTCCGCAACGCGCAGCGGGTCGGCGGGTTCTGGACCGCGCCGGTGCTCGACGCCGACACCGAGGCCGCCGTGCCCTGGGTGGCCACCGGTTACGTCGCCGGGCCGAGCCTCCACCGGGTCGTCGAGCACGACCACGGGCCGCTGCCCGAGCGGTCCGTGCGCATCCTCGCCGCCGGCCTCGCGCACGCGCTGGGCAACATCCACGCGGCCGGGATCGTCCACCGGGACCTCAAGCCGTCCAACGTGATGCTCACCATAGAGGGACCCCGGGTCATCGACTTCGGCATCGCCCGGGCGCTGGAGACACTGCCCGGCGAACGGCTCACCCAGACCGGCTCCCTCCTCGGCTCGCCCGGGTTCATGGCCCCCGAGCAGGTGCGCGGCGACCGGATCACCCCGGCCTGCGACGTCTTCTGCCTCGGCTCGGTACTCGCCTACGCGGCCACCGGCCGGCTTCCCTTCGGCTCCACGGAGGGCGGCGCACACGCCCTGATGTTCCGGATCGCCCAGGAGGACCCCGACCTCTCCGGCCTCCCCGAGGACATCGCCGACGTGGTCCGCGACTGCCTGCGCAAGGACCCGGCGGCGCGCCCCTCCCTGGACGCGATCCTGGCCCGGACGGGAGCGGGCGACACGGTCTGGGAGGGCCGGTCGAAGGACCCGTGGCTGCCGGGGGCGCTGGTGGCCCAACTGGGACGGCATGCCGTGGAGCTGCTGGAGGTGGAGGATCCGACGGTCTACGGGGCGTTGCAGGATGCGCCGGCGGCGGGGTCCCAAAGAGGGGCGACGAAACAGTGGGTGCAGGGGCCGACTCCCCAAGGGGCGCGGGGCGGTGTTGAATCTGCGGCTGCCGCCGCGGGGGCGCGACCGGCCCCCACCGAACCGCAGTCGCCCCACAACGCTTCGTCCCCCGAACACGCTCCCGCCCACCCGGCCTACGGTTATCCCCAACCGCACCCGCAATCGTCCCCGTACAACCCGTACACCACCATCGCTCCCACCCCCGACCCCACCCAGATCTACCCACCCGTCCCCCCGCCCCCGCTGTACGACCCCCTCCCCGCCGACGAGCCCGGCCGCACCACCCGCTCCACCGCCCTCCTCGTCACCATCGCCCTGATCGTGCTGCTGGCCGCGGGCGGCTCGGTCTACGGGCTCATGAACAGCGGGGGCGGCGACGGCGCGGACGACAAGGCGGCCGGCCAGGTCACCCCCACCCCGTCGGCCACCGCCCCGACCACCTCCGCGGAGTCGACGCCCACCCGGTCGCCGTCCTCTTCGGCCGCCCCGAAGGGCACCGTTCCGAGTGGCTTCCTCGGCACCTGGGCCACCGCGATAGACAACGACACCGGCCACAACACCCGCGAACTGACCATCCGCCAGGGTGCCGTGGGCGACACGGTCCTCACCCTGGTCGCGGACGGCCCCGGCTACCACTGCGAGTTCGCGGCGAAGCTCGCCGGAAAGCCGGGCTCGGACGGCCCGTTGGAGATCGGCCCCTCCACGGTCACGGCGGGCAAGCCGCGTTCGTCGTGCACCGCCGGAGAGGCCACCGAGGTGACCCTGCTCTCGGGCGGCAAGCTGAAGCGCGTGACGAAGAACGGCGACGAGAGCCTGACCTACAGCAAGGAGTGAACTCACGCTCCGTATGAGGTAGTTGAACGTTCGGCGAACAAAAGTGTGGGTGGTCGATATGTCCCTTCATATCCTCGCCCCGCCCCTTACGGTGACCCCACCATCCGACTCCGGGGAGTGGCGGGGGCACCCACATGGAGTGGCTGAGCACGGAGAACATCGTCGCCGTGGGCACCGCGGTGCTCGGCATCGTCGCGTCCGCGGGCATCTTCTGGTACGAGCGCCGCGTCCCGCGCCGTAAACGCATCGGCTACCGCGTGCAGATGGACAACCCGATCGGCGACGACGCCCGTTCGGGCCGTATCGGCAGACGCCTGGGCCTCTTCGACGAGGCCCCGGACATGGCCGACGCCACCCTGGTCCTGCTGCGCATCGAGAACGACGGCTCCCAGGGCATCGGCCGCGACGACTACACCAGTCCCGAACTGCACGGTCTCACCGCGGTGTTCACCGACCGCATCATCCGCGGCGTCTCGGTCACCCAGCCGACCGACACCGACCACCTCATGCCGCACTTCACCCCGGACCGCGGCTTCGGCTACTCGGGCAACACCCTGCGCATCCCGCGGGTCCCCCTCAACCACGGCGAGCACTTCAAGCTGCTTGTGCTGCTGTCCGGCGGTGACGTCGGCCGGGAGATCAGGATCGTCGGCGGGCTCCACGACGGCGAGGTGCACCCCAATCGCAGCGCCACCCCGGACGACGCCACGCCCCTGTTCAGCCGCGCCTCCCGGCTGATCACCATCATGCTGACGCTCAGCGTCCTCACCCTCGCCACCATCGTCGTGGCCCGTGACGACACCCCGCCGCCGATCGGCTGCGCGAAGGGCTCGCTGCGGGTCATCGGCTCGACCGCCTTCGCCCCCGTGATGGAGGACGCGGCGAAGAAGTACGAGAAGGAGTGCGAGGGCGCGTCGATCACGGTGGACGCGCACGGCTCGACCGCCGGGATCAGGGAGCTGAACGACGCCGGGAAGGACACGAAGAAGGGCTCCCCGCCGGTCCTGGCCCTCTCCGACGGCCCCAAGCCCACCGACATGTCCCAGCTGAAGGAGAACCGGGTCGCCCTGGTGGTCTTCGCGCTGGTCGTGAACGACGACGTGCCGCTGCGGAACCTCACCACGGCCGACGTACGACGGCTGTACCGGGGCGAGATCACCAACTGGAAGCAGCTGGGCGGCCCCGACCGGCCGGTGGTGCTGGTCAGCCGGGACGCCAACTCCGGGACCCGGCAGGTGTTCCAGCGGCGGATACTGAAGCGCGGCGAGATCGCCAACTCCTCCGTGGACTGCATGCACAAGGACGACCCGACGGCGAAGGTGATCCGCTGCGAGCTGGACTCGACCGACCAGGTGCTGTCGCAGGTGGCCGAGCTGAAGGGCGCGGTCGGCTATGCCGAGCTGAACGTGGCGGAGGGCGCGAAGGGCCTGCACATCCTCTCCCTGGACGCCAACGCCCCGTCGGTGGACGCGATCGAGCGCGGCGTCAGCCCGTACCCGTACCGCGAGATCGAGTACGCGTACACCTACGGCCGGCCGGCGGCCACCTCACTGGCGTCGAGCTTCCTGACGTACGTCGAGCGGGGGAACGGCCAGGACGTGATCCGCTCGCACGGGCATGTGGCCTGCTACGCGCCGGTGAGCATGAAACTCTGCGCGTGACGCCCGCCGCCCGCCCCGGTCAGCCGAGGCTCACCCAGGTTCCCTGCGCGGCAGAGCGGCTCATCGCGTCGAGGGCGGTCGCGCTGTGCACGGCGTCCTCCAGCGTCGGGCCGTAGGCGGTGTCCTCGGCGACGGACCGCAGGAAGTTGTGGGCCTCGATCACCTTGAGGTCGTCGTAGCCCATGGCGTTGGCGGCGCCGGGCTGGAAGGCGCCGTACTCGCCGTGGCCGGGGCCGACGAAGACCGTGGAGACGGGCTGGTCCTGGTAGGAGGTGCCGAGGCTGACGCCCAGCTCGCCCATCCGCCGGTAGTCCCAGAAGACGGCGCCCTTGGTGCCGTGCACCTCGAAGCCGTAGTTGTTCTGCTCGCCGACCGAGACCCGGCTGGCCTCCAGGACACCGCGGGCGCCGGAGGCGAAGCGCAGCAGGCAGTTGACGTAGTCCTCGTTCTCGACCGGGCCCAGCTCGCCGCCGGTGGCGAGGGTGTGGCCGGCGGTGGCGCCGGTGGGCCGGGCGCGCTCCGGGATGAACACGGCCGTGTCGGCGGCCAGCGACTCGATGTCACCGAGCAGGAAGCGGGCCAGGTCCACGCCGTGCGAGGCGAGGTCGCCCAGCACCCCGCCCCCGCCCCGGGCCCGCTCGTACCGCCAGGTCAGGGCGCCGTCAGGATGCGCGGCATAGTCGCTGAACAGCCGGACGCGGACATGCGTGACGGTCCCCAGCTCACCGGAGGTGATCAGCTCACGGGCGTGGGCGACGGCGGGCGCGTTGCGGTAGTTGAAACCGACCGTCCCCCGCACTCCGGCCTTCGCCACCGCCTCCGCCACCGCGCGGGCATCCTCCGCGGTCAGCCCGACCGGCTTCTCGATCCATATGTGCTTGCCGGCCTCCGCCATGGCGACGCCGATCTCGCGGTGCAGGAAGTTCGGCGCGGTGATGCTGACGGCGTGCACCCGCGGGTCGACCGCCACGTCCCGCCAGTCCCGGGTGGTGCCCGCGAACCCGAACTGCGCGGCGGCCTCCTCCGCCCGCCCCGGCACCTCCTCGGCAACGGCCACCAGCTCGGGCCGCACGCCCAGGTGCGGGAAGTGGTGGCCCACCCGCTGGTAGGCCTGGGAGTGCACCCGCCCCATCCAGCCGAATCCGACGACGGCGACGCCGAGCGTACGCACCATGGGGCTGCCCCTCCTTGGACCGTCCAGAGCCTGCGTGCTCACGATGCGGCGCCCCTTCAGGAGATGTCAAGACATTCAGCCGTCCTGACAATCACCGAGGCTCCGGCGGCCTCTGCCTGGGCATGTTCGGCCGAGCTCCGTTGGGCCCCGGCGGCAGCGGAAACCGCCCGTTCAGATGCCCCGCATCGGCCCGCGGCCCCGCCGTCACCGTCGCCTGCATGCCCAGCGGCGCCGGCCCCGTCCGGAACTGCACCATCCAGTCGGCCGTCTCCGTACGGACCAGCTCGGTCACGTCCTCCGAGAACCTCCGCAGCACCCCCAGGCACCGCTCGGCCGCCTCGCTCGCCGTACCCTCCGCCGGTCCCAGCACCTCCCGCACACTCTCCGACGCCCAGTCGAACTGCAGCACCTGCAACCGCCGCTGCACGGCCTGCGCGGTCGCCATGTCCCTTATCCACCCGGACGTCACCCCGAAGAACCGGTCGATGCCGACACAGGACACCGCCAGCAGCAGCGCGAGATACCCCCAGGGCGCGACCCCGCTCACCACCCCGGTGAGATCGAGCAGCGGCAGCGCCGCCCCGAGCGTCGCCCCCACGGCCGCCCCGCACCGCAGCGCCCGCGCCCCGCGCCGCTTCCAGACCCGGTCCGCCAGATACCATGCGGCCGTCTCCAGTGCCCCGCGCTCCACCCACCGGTACAGCTCGTCGAGCCGCTCGGCCGGCTCACCCCAGTCCCCGAGCGGGAACGCCCGCCCGGTCAGATCGCCCGGCCGCAGTCCGGCCGCGCCCTCGCCGCCCCGCCCGTCCTGAGGCGGTCCCTCGGGCTGCATCTCCGGCTGACCCACCCGGCACTCCCTAACTGATCCCGACCGATCACGTTCCGTGACATCGGAGCCGACATCGGACCTGACGTTGGGCCTGGCACTGGCCCCGGCACTGGACCTGACAATGAATGCTGACGACGGGAACCCTTCCTACCGCCCAATGGGTGGCGAAGGCTGTGCTTTCATCTCTTTTCCGCCCGGAAGTGTGTCTTGATCAGGTATAGGGCCACCGGGATTCTCACTCGAAAGAGTGGCGGGGCGATGGCTGCGTCAACCACGTAGGCTCATCCACAACAGAGAATGTCCGGACCCGACCCAGGAGCTGATCGTGATCCCCGGTGGTGGCCAGCCCAACATGCAGCAGCTGCTCCAGCAGGCCCAGAAGATGCAGCAGGACCTGGCACGGGCCCAGGAGGAACTGGCGAGCACGGAGGTCGACGGACAGGCGGGCGGGGGCCTGGTGCGGGCCACCGTGACCGGTTCCGGCGAGCTGCGCGCGCTGAAGATCGACCCGAAGGCGGTGGACCCGGAGGACACCGAGACCCTCGCCGACCTGATCATCGCGGCGGTCCAGGCGGCCAACGAGAACGCCCAGGCGCTCCAGCAGCAGAAGCTCGGCCCGCTGGCGCAGGGCCTGGGCGGCGGCAGCGGCATCCCCGGCCTGCCGTTCTGATGTTCGTCGCCCGCACGACACCCGCACCGCCTTCCTAGGACAGGCGGCAGCCAACTACCGTACGTACCGAAAGACTCCAGGAAGGGCAGTCCGTTGTACGAAGGCGTGGTCCAGGACCTCATCGACGAACTGGGGCGGCTGCCCGGCGTCGGTCCCAAGAGCGCGCAGCGGATCGCCTTCCACATCCTGCAGGCGGAGCCGACGGACGTACGGCGTCTCGCGCAGGCTCTCCTGGAGGTGAAGGCGAAGGTCCGCTTCTGTGCGACCTGCGGCAACGTGGCACAGGAGGAACTGTGCAACATCTGCCGCGACACCCGCCGCGACCCGACGGTGATCTGTGTCGTGGAGGAGCCGAAGGACGTCGTCGCGATCGAGCGCACGCGTGAGTTCCGCGGCCGGTACCACGTGCTCGGCGGCGCGATCAGCCCGATCGAGGGCGTCGGCCCCGACGACCTGCGCATAAGGGAGCTGCTGGCCCGTCTGGCCGACGGCACGGTCACCGAGCTGATCCTCGCCACGGACCCGAACCTGGAGGGCGAGGCGACTGCCACCTACCTCGCCCGCATGATCAAACCCATGGGCCTGAAGGTCACCCGCCTGGCCAGCGGCCTCCCGGTGGGTGGCGACCTGGAATACGCGGACGAGGTCACGCTCGGCCGCGCCTTCGAGGGGAGACGACTCCTAGATGTCTGACGCCACGCTGCACGCGACCGCGCAGAACCCCGACGACTTCGCGGTCCAGATCGCCGACCAGGTGGAGAGTTTCCTGGTGGCCGTCATGGAGGTGTCGAAGGGCGACGAGCCGGACTCGGCGGTCCCCTTCCTCCTCCTGGAGGTCTCCCAGCTGCTGCTGGCCGGCGGCCGTCTCGGCGCGCACGAGGACATCGTCCCCGACGAGCGCTACGAGCCGGACCTGGGCCCGGAGCCGGACGTCGACCAGCTCCGCGAGAACTTCGGTCGCCTCCTTGAGCCCGTCGACGTCTACTCCGAGGTCTTCGACCCCTACGAGCCCCGCAAGGCGCCCGTCCCGGCCCGGATCTCGGACGACCTGGCCGACATCATCACCGACCTCCGCCACGGCATGGCCCACTACCGCGCGGGCCGCACCACGGAGGCCCTGTGGTGGTGGCAGTTCTCCTACTTCTCCAACTGGGGCCCCACGGCGTCCGCCGTCCTGCGCGCCCTGCAGTCCGTCCTGATCCACGTCCGCCTCAACCAGCCCCTGGAGGAGCTGGACGGCCTGGACACCGACCAGGCGACGATGGGCGACGAGACCCTGGAGTTCGAGGCGGGCCAGGTCATGCAGCAGGAGATCGGCGGCTCGCTGGGCGTGCGGTCGGTCAAGTAGCCGTCTTCGGGAATCGTCCCACCTGTCCCAGCAGGGCGAAGAGCTCCGTCGGGGACTGCGTGACGCCGGTGCCCCCGGCGGCGGCCACCTGGTCCTGTCGGGCCATCGCGCCGGCGCCTCCGTAGATGAACACGGGGATCGCGGCGTCGGTCTCACGGATCTTCCGGATCAGCTTGAGGCCGGCGTCGGGGTCGAATCCGCCCGCCTCCGGGCGGCCCATGTCGGAGATCACGGCGTCGAAGGACTGCTGTGCCCCTTGCAGAGCCCGCAGGCCGTCGTTCGTCGATTCGGCCTGTACGACCTCCACCCCCATCGCCTGCAACTGCCCGGTTTGGTAGGCGTTGTTGGAAGGCGTGTCATCGACCCACAGGATTCTGTGCAGGACGCGCTGCGGTCGCGGTGCCTGTTCTTGCCCGGCCCGGCTCTGACCGGCCTGGGCCGTGATCTGCTGCTGGAGTTCCGCGGTGCTCTCCACGACCTGGTCCGTGAACTGCTGGACCGTCAGTTCGTTGTTGCCGACCTTGAGGCTGAAGCCGCGCTTCTCCATGATGTGCCGGATTTCCGGAAGCAGCCTCCACACCACCCAAGCGGCGAACACCGGCCAGGCCAGCCCGGTCAGCGCCCGGATCAACTCCGTCGCGTCTTTCACTACAGGTCCAATCCTCCGTCCGGACCGTCCGGTTCATCGGGCCTGCGTGGGTTGTTGCGATCATTCAGGTCCGTTGTGTCGGGCGCCCCACCCAGATCATCCCGTGTGTCCGGATCCAGGTCCCGATCCCAGGGGTCTCTCAGCTGGTCCGCGACATCCGTCGTGGGCCGTCTGGTCGGCCGGTCCAGGTCCGGGTCGTCCGGCGGCACCATCTCCTTGCCGAGATCCAGGGGCACCAGGGCGACGGCGGGCAGTTCGGTGGTGTCCAGCAGGTCCTGCATCCGGGCTCGGCCGAAGTGCCGTACGCCCATCGCCATCGTGCCGATCACGTCCAGGTCTGCCACGTCGATCGGGGCCGCTCCGTTGAACCAGGTCAGGGTGTTGGCCATGGCAAGGTCGACCGTCCTGGCGTAGGTACGGGACAGTCCGGTGAGCGTGTCGGCGTACGTGCGGGCGGCCGGTCCGTCATCGGGGGAGAGCATGTTCAGCGCCAGGCCCCAGAAAGTCCGCACCGGCATCCCCATCGACCCCATGGGGACGACGCCGTCCCGGTGTGGTGACCGGGTCGCGAAGGACCTGAGTTCTGCCGCCTGTTCGCTCCTGGGTGCGGTGAGCGCGGCGCAGGCCAGCAGCAGGTAGGTCTGCTGCTGGACGTGACCGAGAAACCTGTCCGACCGGAGTTCCTCGAACGCGGGCCCGGCTGCGCTCTGTGGGCGTCCGGCGGTGCGCAGGAGCTGGGCCGTCCAGGCATCGCGGCGGTCGCGAACCCTGACCGGTGCCAGTGAGGCTTCGAGGTAGGCGCCGTACATGAGCCCGGCCCGGGAGTACAGCGAGGCGGCGCGGAGCAGCAGAGCGATTCCGCCCTTGCGGTCGACCAGTAATCGCCACTGGCCCGCGAGGCGGTAAGCCGACGCGGCCTCGATGAGGGCGGCCTCGGCGTCGCCGTCCTCCGCCTCCACGTTGCCCATCACGAAGTGCGCGTATGCCTCGTGGAAGTCGGCCGCGTTCCGCACCTGGCCGGCATCGAGTTGCAGCGGGTCGGGCGATGGAGAGGTCATCTCAGAGCATCTCCCTGACGTTGCTCAGCGCTTCGGGCCGCACGAAATGGGGGTTCGGGTGAGTCCACGCCTGCCGGATCGACTTGCTCTCGCGGTTCCATTCCCATCTCTCGCATCGGCTGATCTGGTTCGCCGGCACGAGGATCTTCGCGGCCACCTCGCCCTCGACCTGGTAGGACGAGTATCTGCGATAGGTGTTCAGGTCCCGGACCTCCTCGGCGACGCCCTGTACGGCCACCGCGGAGCGGGGGGCCAGGATGACCCAGCAGAAGTAGAGATAGGCGACCGGCTCCCGGCCGAAGCGGGTTCCGAACCACAGGGCGGTGTGCCTGGCGGTGTGCACGAAGTTGGTCTTCGCCGCCGTGTCCCGCTCCACCGTCCCGCACGACAGGGAGATGAACGGGGTTTCCTCGCAGAACGGCAGCCCCGTGGCCGGGTCGGTGCTCTCGAAATGGTTCACGTGCAGATTGAGGTTCTGAGCGGTCAGTTTCGAGGCGATCTCGCCGTGCGGCAGGGGATCGATCCGCTGCCACCAGCGGCAGGAGATCCCGAACCTGTTGTCGATCATTTCCCTGGCGACGTCGTCGTCGGGGAGCGCCATACCCTTCACACACCACTGCACGATCACGGTCATCCCCCGATGTCACGCGCGTACCGGACCCATCAGCGTAGGGCAACCCTCCGCACTGGGGGCGGAGTTGGCGTCACAACCCCCAAATTCCGGGGTTGTGCAGGCCGCTGCCGCGCAGAGGGAGAACCGTCGCCGCCGGGCGTAACCGGCGCCGGCCGCCCACCAGACGCGAGGCCCGGCTCCCGTATGCCGTCAGCCATCTAGGACAGCGACAGTCCTAGGCGGCCCCTACGGTCGTCGGCGACATCCGACACCGGCGAGGAGACGCCATGCCCGAACAGACCGGCATCGCACCGGACGGCTACACCACGGTCGCGCCCTGGGCCGTCACCGATGACACGGGCGCGTTCCTGGACTTCGTCACTCAGGCGTTCGGGGGCGAGGAACTGGGGCGGGTGCGCACCGAGGACGGTCTGATCGGGCACGCCGAGATCCGGATCGGCGACACCGTCGTCCTGGCCTTCGACCGGCACGCGGACTGGCCCGTCATGCCGAGTCTGCTGCGCGTGTTCGTCGCCGACGCGGACGCCACGTTCGACCGGGCCGTGGCGGCCGGTGGTCGGGTCGTCACGGCCCTGGCCGACAACGCCTTCGGACAGCGCGGCGGGCGCATCAAGGACCCCTTCGGCAACATTTGGTGGGTGGTCGGCCACGTCGAGGACGTGGCCGAAGAGGAGATGTGGCACCGACTGCGGGAGCCGACCTACGCCGAGGCCATGCGGGTCGCCCAGGAGACTCTCGATGCCGAACTCAGCGGCCGTCGGCAGGGCCGCAGCAGCGCGCCCGTGCAGGTCGATTGAGCCGTTCATGGTCACATGAGGCTGATGCGTCGCTGCATTCGGTAGCGGAGGTGGATGCCGTGTCCGGTGCCAACAGCAACCAGCCGCGCGCGGCCCGGCGCTACAGCGGCGACCAGTTGAAGCGCTGGCGTACGCGGGCCGACGTCACCCGGGAGAAGCCGGCCTCCGCCGCCAACTACTCCCCGGAGACCATCGCCTCGATGGAGCGCGGGTGCGCAGGCCGACCTCGCGGGTGCTGGACGTGGCGGACGAACTATGCGCCGCGCAGGGGATGTTGAGCGCGGCGTAGGAGTTCCTCGGCCGGGAGCGGTTCCGGGCGCGGGAGAAGGAGGCGACGAGCCTGTGGTGGTAGGAAGTCGCGCTCGTCCCGGGCTGCTGCAGACGCAGGCGTACGTACGTGCGCTCATCGACAACCGCAGGCTCTCAGCCCCGCTGAGTCGGCCGGTTTCATCGAGCGGATGGTGGATCGGTCGTAAGTGATCAGCTGAAGTGGTTCAAGTCCAGCTACAGCGACAACGAGGGCGGCGCCTGCGTCGAAGTCGCCCTCTCCCTCTCCGCCGCCGTCCACATCCGTGGCTCCAAGGCCGCCGCGGGCCCCGAGCTCCATGTTGCCGCCGCTGCTTGGGCGGCGTTCGTTTCCGCAGTTCGGCCCGGGGCTTGAGCCTCGGGCTTCGAGCTCTTCCCTTTGGGTTTTGGGCTGGTTTGAACCGACCCAACCAACCGAGTCTGTAGGTGAGTTGAAGCCGCCTACCTCGAAAGAGTGACGTTCCGTGATCGGCTTGCGTCGGAACGTAAAGGGCCTCTAGGTTCGCGGCAAATAGATCGGCCCCGGTCGGTGCTGGAACACCGGCTCCGGGGCCTGGACCTACGTATCGAGGTACCTCGATACCCTAGAAACCGAGGAGCCTCGCCGTGGCTTGCAGCCACCCTAGCCCTGCCCTGCCGTCCCCGTCGCACCCCATGGCCAAAACGGGTTACGGGAAGCGCTCCGCGGGTGACGAAGCCCCGCACGCCGATGCGGACTTCGCACACCTGAGCCCCCGCGACCGCGACCTCGCCGTCTTCATCGACCATCTCCACGAGGGTCACGCGATGGGCTACAAGGCGCTCGCCGCCGAGCACCCCCGCTACGGCCAGCAGGCCTGCCGCACCTCGCTGCGCCGGATCACGCTCGCCGGCCATCTGCGCTGGATCAAGGAGCACATCACCGTCGAGGACAACTCGATGCGGTGGGTGACCCGGACGTACTGGTCGCGTACCCGCAGGTCGGCCGAGTGGTGGGCGGAGTTCGCGCGGAAGCTGGACGGCAAGGACGTCACCGAGGACTACCAGCTGGGGCTGGCCCGCGTCGAAGAGGCCCAGGCAGCCCAGGCAGCCGAGGACATCGATGTCGTGGACGCCGAGCCGGAACCCGACACCGCCCATCAGGTCCTCGCCGAACTGCGCGCCGCCGACTCCCGTATGGCCCTGTCCGACGCCGACTGCCGTTCCCTCGCGTCCCTGACCGAGGAGTGGCTGTCCCGTGGCGCGACCCCGAACGACATCACCGAGGCCCTGACCGACGGGCTCCCGTCCGTGGTCACCAACCCGGGCGGACTCGCCCGCAACCGACTGGAGAGCAAGATGCCCCCGAAGAAGTCCAAGGCGAAGATCCGGCAGAAGGCCGCCCGCCGGGCTTACGTCAGCCGCGTGATCATGGCCTGTGGTCTGTGCGACGCGGACGAGCGGACGACCGAGATCGTGAGTGGGTTGTGCCGCGAGTGCCTTGAGGGCATCGAGGAGGACGAGTACACGGACGGCTACGTCCCTGAGACTTTCCTCCCCGGTCAGCGCGTCGGCGGCGACCTGCCAGGCGCCGACGAGGTCATTGACGTCACCGAGCGCGTCGAGGCCCTGCGGCGCGCGGCGGGGCTGCGGTGAGCGTGCAGGAGGTGCCGGTCGGGGCAGTATGGGGTCGAGGAGGCGACGCCATGACCCCCAGGACCGAGCACCGGCCGCAGATGTCCGTCGAGGAGTTCGAGGAGTTGGAACGCCATGCCCCGGAGACCGTGTGGCTGGAGTTCATCAACGGAAGGGTCGTGGTCAAGCCCATGGGCGATGGCAACCATCGCGAGATGATCGCGTGGCTGCAGCGGTCGTGTATGCAGCATCGTCCGGATCTGTGGCTGCACGCCGAAAGCGGTCTGAAGACCGAGCGATACCGCAAGGGGCGCGCTCGTGCTGACGGAGTGCTCGTCAAGGTGGGCGGACTCAAGGGCCACGGGGAGTGGTCCGAATCCGAGGGGGCGCTGATGGCCGTCGAGGTCACGTCGTACGACTCCGACACCAACAAGCGCGACCGCGTCGAGAAGCCCGACGGCTACGCCGCAGCCGGCATTCCCATCTACCTCCTCATCGACCGTGACGACTGCTCGGTCGTCGTTTTCAACCAGCCCGAGGGCGGCCGTTACCGGCACGAGGAGAAGCTGCCGTTCGGAGCGGCGGTGAAGCTTCCGGAACCGGTGAACATCACCCTCGACACAGAGACTCTGAAGGAGTTCGCTGACTGAGTCGGCGTACGGGGATGGTCACAGCGTCCAGACCCCCTTCGCCACCGCGGTGACCCCGCCCGTCAGGGCGAGGAGGAGGACCAGGCGGCGGGCGTGGTGTTCGGGTATGCGGTCGGCCACCGCGCTGCCCATCACCCCGCCCACCAGCATCGCGCCGCCCGCTGCCGTCCACTCCGCCGCGCTCAGCCCCGGTACGCCGTTCGCCGTCACCGAGAAGGCGTTGACGACCACGCCGTAGAACTGGGCGTTGGGGACGAACTCCCGTACCGTCCAGCCCGCGTTGAGGGCGTAGAGGGAGACCGGCGGGCCGCCCACGCCCGCCGCCGAGTTCATGAAGCCGCCCACCGCGCCGGCCGTCAGCGCGCCGCCCCGGCCGCCGAGGGCGGGGAGCCGGGCGCCCCGCATCACCAGGAGCACGGCCGCCGTCACCAGGGCTCCCATCGTCAAGAGAAGTAATGGCGGGGGGAGTTGGCGGGTCAGCCAGGTGCCCGCCGGGACCGTGCAGGCCGCCGCCGCGCACAGCGGGACCATCGCGGCCGGGCGGACCCGGCGCCAGCCGCCCGCCAGGCCCACCACACTGATCGCGCCGGCCGCGCAGTTGGCGAGCGCGACGCCCTCGGCGGGGCCGAGGAGGAGGATCAGGGCCGGTACGGAGACCAGCGCGAAACCCATGCCGGTCAGCCACTGCACGCTCGCGCCCAGCAGCACGATGCCGGAGAGAAGGATCAACGCCGTCATGGTGTACCTGCCTACACCAACGGTTCGGGAGTACGCCTCCTCGTTGCGGTCCCCGCGGGACGGGATTGTTGATCTCGCCAGGTCAGCCGACCCGAGACAGAAGGATTCCCGCCGTGCAGCCCTTGCTCTCCTCCCGCCCCGTCCTGTGGTTCCTCTTCCTCTTCAACCTCGTGGTCGCCGCCGTCGCGCCCTTCGTCGTCGACGGCACGCAGGGGGTGATGACCGCGGTCGGGATGGGGGCCGTCTCGCTCGGCGCCGGAGTGAGTCTGCTCCGGCGCGGAACCACGCGCACTCCCCGTGCCTAGCTCTGGAAACTTCATTCGAAGGGCGGATGTGAGGCAGGGCACTTTCCGCGTGGTCTGCTGTTCGCTGGGCAGGTTCCGGTCGCGAGCGGCGAGGATCCGCCGGTCTCACCATGCGGGAGCAGGCTGGTGGAATTCGGACGCTCGTTAAACTGAGCCGACACAACAAACCGAGCGAGGAGCGCACGTGGGCCTTGTCGTGCAGAAGTACGGAGGCTCCTCCGTTGCCGATGCCGAGGGCATCAAGCGCGTCGCCAAGCGAATCGTGGAAGCGAAGAAGAACGGCAACCAGGTGGTTGTCGTCGTTTCCGCGATGGGCGACACGACGGACGAGCTGATCGATCTCGCCGAGCAGGTATCGCCGATGCCTGCCGGGCGTGAGTTCGACATGCTGCTGACCGCCGGAGAGCGTATCTCCATGGCACTGCTGGCCATGGCGATCAAAAACCTGGGCCACGAGGCCCAGTCGTTCACCGGCAGCCAGGCAGGCGTCATCACCGACTCGGTCCACAACAAAGCCCGGATCATCGACGTCACGCCGGGGCGGATCAGGACGGCGCTGGACGAGGGCAACATCGCGATCGTGGCCGGGTTCCAGGGCGTCAGCGCGGACAAGAAGGACATCACCACGCTGGGGCGCGGCGGGTCCGACACGACCGCCGTGGCGCTTGCCGCCGCGCTGGACGCCGAGGTCTGCGAGATCTACACCGACGTCGACGGTGTGTTCACCGCCGACCCGCGCGTGGTGAAGAAGGCGCGGAAGATCGACTGGATCTCCTTCGAGGACATGCTGGAGCTCGCCGCCTCCGGTTCCAAGGTGCTGCTCCACCGCTGTGTGGAGTACGCGCGCCGCTACAACATCCCGATCCACGTCCGGTCCAGCTTCAGCGGACTGCAGGGCACGTGGGTCAGCAGCAAGCCGATTGGGGACAAGAAGGTGGAACAGGCCATCATCTCCGGTGTCGCGCACGACACCTCCGAGGCCAAGGTCACGGTCGTCGGGGTGCCCGACAAGCCGGGCGAGGCCGCCGCCATCTTCCGGACCATCGCCGATGCCGAGATCAACATCGACATGGTCGTGCAGAACGTGTCCGCCGCCGCCACCGGCCTGACGGACATCTCCTTCACGCTCCCGAAGACCGAGGGCCGCAAGGCCATCGACGCGCTGGAGCGCAACCGGCCGGGCATCGGCTTCGACTCGCTGCGCTACGACGACCAGATCGGCAAGATCTCGCTGGTCGGCGCGGGCATGAAGACCAACCCGGGGGTCACGGCCTCGTTCTTCGAGGCGCTCAGCGACGCCGGGGTCAACATCGAGCTGATCTCGACCTCGGAGATCCGCATCTCGGTCGTCACCCGGGCCGACGACGTGCCGGAGGCCGTGCGCGCCGTGCACACCGCCTTCGGGCTGGACTCCGACACCGACGAGGCCGTCGTCTACGGAGGCACCGGCCGATGACCGGCAAGCCGGCGCTCGCGGTCGTGGGTGCGACCGGGGCCGTCGGCACGGTGATGCTCCAGATCCTGTCCCAGCGGGCGGACGTCTGGGGCGAGATCCGCCTGATCGCCACCCCGCGCTCGGCCGGCCGCAAGCTGACCGTGCGCGGGGCCGAGGTCGAGGTCGTCGCGCTGTCGGAGGAGGCCTTCGACGGGATCGACGTCGCGATGTTCGACGTGCCCGACGAGGTGTCCGCGCGCTGGGCGCCGATCGCCGCGGCCAAGGGCGTCGTCGTGGTGGACAACTCCGGCGCCTTCCGGATGGACCCGGAGGTGCCGCTGGTCGTCCCCGAGATCAATCCGCACTGCGCCCGCAACCGGCCGCGCGGGATCGTCGCCAACCCCAACTGCACCACCCTGTCGATGATCGTCGCCCTGGGCGCGCTGCACGCCGAGTTCGGGCTGCGCGAGCTGGTGGTGTCGTCGTACCAGGCGGTGAGCGGGGCCGGGCGGGCCGGCGTGGAGACGCTGCGGGCCCAGCTCTCGATGGTCGCCGGCACGGAGCTGGGCACCAAGCCCGGTGACGTACGGCGGGCGGTCGGGGACCTGACCGGGCCGTTCCCGGAGCCGGTCGCGCTCAACGTCGTACCGTGGGCCGGGTCGCTGCGGGAGGACGGCTGGTCGTCGGAGGAGATGAAGGTGCGGGACGAGTCCCGCAAGATCCTCGGGCTGCCGAAGCTGCCGGTCGCGGTGACATGCGTGCGGGTGCCGGTGGTCACCACCCACTCCCTGACGGTGCACGCCAGGTTCCAGGGCGCGGTCACGGTCGACGGGGCCCGGGAGATCCTCGACACGGCTCCGGGTGTCGTCCTCTTCGACAACCCGGCCGCCGGGGAGTTCCCGACGCCCGCCGACGTGGTGGGCACCGACCCGACCTGGGTCGGGCGGGTGCGGCGGGCGCTCGACGACCCGACCGCGCTGGAACTCTTCGTGTGCGGGGACAACCTTCGCAAGGGGGCCGCGCTGAACACCGCGCAGATCGCCGAGCTGGTGGCGGCGGAACTGACCGGCCGTTCAGGTGTGGCGGATTTTGCGTGAACACCGGGTGACCACGGCAAACGCCCTGGACGCACCCTGGGTGGGAGCGGGCCCATGGGGAGGTTCCGGGTAGGAAATGTGTCCCGGAGCATGGTCCAAACCACTTGTACCCGGACCCCTCCGCGTTCGAAGATTTTCCTCCCCGTCATCCGCAACCATGCGGGCGGCGGGGAGCGTCTTTGCGGTCGCCCACTTACCGGGCGCTTACGCAACCGGGCCTTGGGGGCGCGGGGACGCATGATCCTGGCGTGGGGACGCCGTGATCGGGGCGTGGGGACGCCCGTTCATAATGGGACATAAGGGAAGAGCGGGACGCATGGCGGCAATTGACGCACCGTCGGGTGTGCTGCCGGACGCGCACAGAACGGTGCCGACCGTGTTGGCCGGCCCACCCGGCGTGCGCGCGACCGGGGGCCTCGGCGTGTGCGCGACCGGCGGAGCCGACGTGCGCCCGTCCGGCGGACCTGGCATGTGCCTGTCCGGCGGCCTCGGCACGCGCCTGTCCGGCACGCCCGATGTAAAAGTGATGCCCGGCACGTACAACCCCACCGGGGGTAGACGTGTCCAACTGACGTGGCAGAGGTACTCGAACTCAGTGCGCCCCGCGGCGCGACGGCCCTGCGGCCGCCCCGCGCCGGTCTGCGCCCCCGCATGCCCGGCGCGCCCGGCGGCATGCCGGTGATCGCGCCCATGCCCGCAGCGCGGCCCACCCGCATACCCAGCCAGCGCGACGGCGCAGAGGAGACGACGGCGGCGGCCGGTACCACCGTCGACCACCTCACCGAGACCTACCGGGCGCACTACCGTTCGCTTCTCGGCCTCGCCGCGCTCCTCCTCGACGACACCGCCTCCTGCGAGGACGTCGTCCAGGAGGCGTTCATCCGCGTCCACTCCGCCCGCAAACGCGTCCGGGACCCGGAGAAGACCCTGGCCTACCTGCGCCAGACGGTCGTCAACCTCTCCCGCTCCGCGCTGCGCCGCCGCATCCTCGGCCTCAAGCTCCTCTCCAAGCCGATGCCGGACGCGGCCAGCGCCGAGGAAGGCGCCTACGACCAGCTGGAGCGGCGCGACCTGATCAAGGCGATGAAGGGCCTGCAGCGCCGCCAGCGCGAGGTCCTCGTCCTGCGCTACTTCGCCGACATGACCGAGGCCCAGGTCGCCGAGACGCTCGGCATCTCGCTGGGCTCGGTGAAGGCGTACGGGTCGCGCGGCATCGCCGCGCTACGGGTGGCGATGGAGTCGGCGGCATGACGGACAGCCCCCAGGGAGGCGACTCACATGATCGCCACGAGCCCTACGCTTGGCACGAGCCGACACGTGATCACGAGCCCGGTTCGGGGTCCGGTTCGGGGGAGCCGGCGGGGCGGTCCGGTTCGGGGGAACCGGCGGGGCGGTCCGGTTCGGGGGAGCCGACGCCACGACAGCACGAGCAAGAGCACACGCAATCGCACGCTGGGAACGGAACTGTGAACCACGGCCCCGACGAAAAGGGCCCCGAGGGCCTGGAACAGGGCCCTGAAGGGCTCGGGAGCGGGCTCGGTCCCGGCTTCGGAGCCGGGACCGACGGCCCCGAAGCCCTGGACGGGCTCGACACGGACGAGCTGGCCCTGCGCCGGCTGCTGCACTCCGCGGTCGACGACCTCGCGCCGCGCGACGGCAGCCTCGACCACCTGCGCCGCGCGGTGCCGGCCCGCCGGGCCCGCAAGCGGCAGGCCGCCGTCGGCATGGCCGCCGCGGCCCTGTTCATCGGCACCGCGATCCCCGCCCTCATACACGTCTCCAACTCGGGCGGCAGCGACCCCAACACCTCCATGGCCGGCCAGGCCTCCCAGGCGCAGGGCGGCGCCACCGGCGGCAAGAACCCCGACGGCGGCGCCGGCACCGCGGGCGGCAGCGGCGGCCAGGCCGCCGACCAGAGCCCCGGCGGCACCAAGGACGGCGGCAAGACCGAGAGCACCGGAGCCGTCTCCGGCACCAAGGTCGTCCCCACCGCCAGCGCCGCCAGCAGCGCCCCCGTCTGCACCTCGGCACAGCTCGGCACCCCGACCTCCAGCGTCGACGCCCCCGACTCGACGGGCGTCGTCTACGGCACCTTCCGCGTCGTCAACGTCTCGACGACGAGCTGTACCGTCGGCGGCCCCGGCAGCGTGGGCGTCCTCGCGCAGGGCGCGGCCGACTCCACCAAGGTCGCCGCCGTCCGGCACATCTCCGGCGACGCGGCGGCCGGGCTGCCCGACCCGACCACCGAGCTCACCGGGCTGGTCCTGGCGCCCGGCGCGGCCTACGCGGAGAAGTTCGGCTTCGTCCCCTCGGAGACCTGCCCGACCACCGGCTCCAGCACCGGCGGCTCCACCGACACCGGCGGCACCGACGGCGGCACGGCCTCGCCGAGCCCCTCCGACGGTGCCAGCAGCAGCGCCGGCACGACCACGTCCGGGACGTCGGACGGCACCACCACCCAGCTGCTCACCGAGGACGGCGGTACGGCCGACGGGAGCGTCGCGGTCTCGTACACCCCGCAGGCCGGATCCCCGACCGGCTCGGCGACGGTGACGAACGCGTGCGCCGGGATGGTCTACTGGACCGGGGTCCTGGCCGCCGAGTGACCGGCAGGACCGGCAGGGGCCGTCAGACGGCGGTCGGCTGCTGGGCTTCCTCTTCCGGGTCCGGGACCAGGCCGAGCGCCGCGTCCCGGGCGAACTCCGCCTCGCGGCGCAGCAGCCGGAACCACATGAACACCACGAACCCCGCGAACACGAACCACTCACCGGTGTAGCCGAGGTTCTGGAACGCCTTCAGGTCGAGCCCCGAGTTGTCCGGCGCGGTCGCCGGTACGGCCGTCATCCCCGGGTCGGCCTTCTCCAGGGTGATCCACGCGTCGTACACCGGGTACGGCACCAGGTTCACCAGTGAGGCCGCGCTGATCGCCGCCGTCTGCCCCGACGGCAGCCCGCCCTGGTTGCTGACGCCGTTGTCCCCAGGAGTCTCGGACGCCTGCAGCGCGCCGGTGACGGTGACCTCGCCGGTGGGCGGGGCCGGCACCTTGGCGGCATCCGCCTTGCCGGGCAGCCAGCCGCGTACGACGGGCAGGGCCTTGCCGGAGTCGGTGCGCAGCAGGGTCAGGACGTAGAAGCCGTTCCTGCCGTCGACCTGGCGGTCGGGCACGAGCAGCTGCTTGGCGTACCGGCCGGTGACGGTGGCCCGCTTGCCGGAGGTCGACTGGTCGACGGGCAGCAGGTCGGCCAGCGGCCGGGCCGCCTCCGTCTTCGCCGTCTCGACCTGCTCGTCGGCGCTGCGGTGCGCCTCGACCCGCGCCTCGAAGCGGCTCAGCTGCCACGACCCCATGAAGATGCAGAACGGGATGGCGAGCAGCACGAAGACGTTGATGCCCCACCAGCGGGGTGTCAGCAGAAAGCGGTACACGCCGTCCACGGTACGGGGCGGTTCATGACGGTTTACGGGCGGGGTGGGCGCGTGCCTACGGCTTTGCAGACCGGTCTGCCGACTGGTCTGCCGGCTGGTCTGCCGGGTGGTCTGCCGGGTGGTCTGCCGGGTGGGTGTCGGCCCGGACGTCCACCTGGAGGTTCGCAAAGTTATCCACAGGCCGTGGACTCTCCTCGACGCATTGTGGGCGGGGACGGGCAGTATGGGGCCATGACTGCGGCCATGAGTGAGAGCGACATGCCGGACTGGGAGAAGCGCTTCCGCGCCCCTCGGGTCTCCCTTCCGGACTGGGCGGAGGACGCCCCCGACCGTTCCCTGTTCGTGTCGAACGCGACGGGGACGTACGAGCTGTACGCCTGGGACCGCGCGAGCGGAGAGCAGCGCCAGGCGACGAACCGGCCGAACGGCACGACGGACGGGCTGCTCTCCCCGGACGGCGCGTGGATCTGGTGGTTCGACGACAAGGACGGCGACGAGTTCGGCGTCTGGCGCCGCCAGCCCTTCGGCGGCGGCGCGGACGAGGAGGCGACGCCGGGTCTGGAGCCGTCGTACCCCTCGGGTCTGGCGCTGGGCCGGGACGGCCGCACGGCGGTCGTGGGCCGCTCGACGGACGACGAGGGTACGACGATCTACCTGGTCAGAGCGGGGGAAGAGCCGCTGGAGATCTACCGGCACGCCGAGTCGGCGGGGGTCGGCGACCTCTCCCACGACGGTTCGCTGATCGCCATCGAGCACACCGAGCACGGCGACGCGATGCACTCGGCGCTGCGCGTGGTCCGTCCGGACGGTTCGAGGGTCGCCGAGCTCGACGACACCGACGGCGGCACCGAGGAACTGGGCCTGGAGGTGCTGGGCTTCGCCCCTGTGGAAGGCGACCCGCGCCTGCTCATCGGCCACCAGCGGCGGGGCCGCTGGGAGCCCCTGGTCTGGGACGTCTTCTCCGGCGCGCAGACGGACCTGACCCTCGACCTGCCGGGCGACGTGAGCGCGGAGTGGTACCCGGACGGCAGCGCGCTGCTCATCGCGCACAGCCACAGGGCCCGCAGCGACCTGTTCCGCTACGACCTGGCCACCCGCGAGCTGACGCGCATCCCGACCCCGCCGGGCTCCGTCTCCGGGGCCACGGCCCGCCCCGACGGCACCGTCGAGTACCTCTGGTCGTCGGCCGCCGAGCCGCCGGTGGTCCGCTCGACGACCGGCGAGGTGGTCCTGGACCCGCCCGGCATGAGGTGCCCGCCGTCGGTCCCGGTCTCGGACGCCTGGGTGGAGGGCCCCGGCGGCCTCATCCACGCCCTGATCCAGAAGCCGGCCGGCGCCGTCGGCCCCCTCCCCACCGTCTTCGACCTGCACGGCGGCCCGACCTGGCACGACAGCGACAGCTTCGCGGCGGGCCCGGCGGCCTGGGTGGACCACGGGTACGCGGTGGTCCGCATCAACTACCGCGGCTCCACGGGCTACGGCCGGGCCTGGACGGACGCGCTGAAGCACCGGGTGGGCCTGATCGAGCTGGAGGACGTGGCGGCGGTCCGGGACTGGGCGGTCGAGTCCGGCCTCGCCGACCCCGACCGTCTCGTCCTGACCGGCGGCTCCTGGGGCGGCTACCTCACGCTCCTCGGCCTGGGCACCCAGCCCGCCTCCTGGGCGGTGGGCATCGCGGTCGTCCCGGTCGCCGACTACGTCACGGCGTACCACGACGAGATGGAGTCCCTGAAGGCGATGGACCGCACGCTGCTGGGCGGCACGCCGGAAGAGGTCCCCGACCGTTTCGCCGCCTCCTCCCCCCTCACCTACGTGGACGACGTCAAGGCCCCCGTCTACATCTCGGCCGGCCTCAACGACCCCCGCTGCCCCATCCGCCAGATCGACAACTACGTCAACCGCCTCGCCGCCCGCTCGGCCCCCCACGAGGTCTACCGCTACGACGCCGGCCACGGCTCCCTGGTGGTCGACGAACGCATCAAGCAACTCCGCCTGGAAATGGAGTTCGCCGAGCGCCACCTCACGCCTACGGCGACAGCACCGACGGACTGACCGCGCTCTCCCACCCACCCACCCACCCACCCGACTCGGTTCACCAAGGAGCGAGGCCCTCACTCACGCTGGGGTATGAATGGGGGCGCGGGGCATTGCGGAGCACGCGGCAGTCATGCGCCCCGTCAGGGGGGCGGGGCATTGCGGAGCACGCGGCAGTCATGCGCCCCGTAAGGGGCGCGGGGAACTGCGCGAGCAACCACGACGGCGCGGCACCGCATCACGGCGCGGTGTGCCCCGTCAGGGGCGCGGGGCTGTATCTGATGTGCGGCTCCGCCGCGTGGGCGCGATCAGCCACAGCGCACCCGCAGGTACGCACGGCACCGCAACCCACCCACCCCCGCCCCTCAACCGAGCGAGTCGGGTGGGTGGGTGGGCGAGGGCCGGCGGCCGGACAGCTCCGCCAGCCCCCTCCGGGTGGCGACCACCACCACCCGGTCCCCACCCCGCAACACGTACTCCCCCGCCGCAACGCCCTGCCCGCCCACGAGCGCCAGCACCCGCCACGCCCCCACCCGAAACGCCCCCGCCACCGTCCGCCCTTCCAACTGGGGATGCCCGCCGACCTCCACCACCGCCACCAGCAACACCTTCCGCTCCACCGGGATCGCCCCGAGGATCTGCCGCCCCAGCATCGCCCCCGCGAAGGACGGCGCCGCCAGGTACGAGACACTCCGGCTTCGGGTGATCGCCTGCGGATGGGCCGCCCGCAGCGTCCGGTACACGGCGGTCGCGAAGTCGTCGTCGTACAGCCGCAGCACCGCCGTCAGATCGGGCCGCACGGACCGCGCGTACAGCACGGCCTCCAGATTCGTCGTGTCCGCGCTGGTCACCGCGAGCAGCGCCTGCGCCCGATGGATCTTGGCGGCCTCCAGGACCCCTTCCTGGGTCACGTCCCCGAGCACCACCGGCACCCGGAGCCGCCGCGCCACCGCCAGCCCGCGTGCCTCGGGATCGGCCTCGACGCACACCACGGGCACGTGCAGCTCCCGCAACCGGGTCAGCACGCGCGTTCCGATCTTCCCCAGCCCGAGGAGCACCACATGACCGCCCAGCCCCCGCGGCGGCTTGCGCAGCGCGGAAGCGGTGCGGAAGGTGCCGAGCGCCTCCAGCACCGCCGCCAGCAGCACCGGCAGCAGCAGCAACCCGACCAGCCCCGACAGCAACTGCAGGATCTGCCGGCCGAGCGACGCCCCGATCGCGGGATTGTCGATGGCGAACAGGTCGAGGAGCGTGTAGTAGAAGGCCCGTACCGGATGCATGTGCGTCACCACCGACAACGCGACCGCGAGCGCGACCACGCACCCCACGATCCCGGCCAGCGACCACCTGAGCCGCCGCGAGAACAGCGAGGCGAGCGGCGGTACGACCCCGACCCCGCGTCCGGCCGGCTCCGCCGACCCCGCCGACGACGACACGTGCTCCAGCACCATCACGCCACGCTCGCCCGCGGACGCCCGTACCTGCTCCCCGTCCGGCAGCAGCAGCGGCCCCCGCTCCCGGCCGCCCTCGGCCGGTTCGGGCCCGGTGCCGTTCGGGGAGAGCAGTGCCAGCGGGAACAGCCCCCGTTCGGCGGCGTCCTGACCCGCCTCGGCACCCGGCGGCAGGTCCACCGCCCGCAGCACCAGGCCGTCCGTGTGGATGACCTTGCCGCGCCCGGCGAGCGCGGTGGCGGCGAGTGCCGGCGCCGCGGTGTCGGCGTCGGACAGCACGATCGTGGAGGCGTCCCCCACCGCACCGCCGCTGCCGTCCGCGTCCCCGATCGCCAATGCGGCAGCCTGGTCGAGGAGTTCCTCGATGTGCTGCCCCAACCGCCGGTTGTACAGCCGCAGCACGAGCCGCAGCCGCGGATTCAGCCGGCGGGCGGTGAGGGCGGCCCGGATGTTGGTCTCGTCGTCGTCGTACACGAGCGCGAGCGCGGCGGCCCGCTCCACCCCCGCCTCGGCGAGCACCGCCTCACTGGCCTCGTCGGCCTCCAGGACCCGCTCCCCACGCGGCCCTTCCCCGGAGCCGGTGACCGTCCCGGCGCCGCCGGAACCACCGGCACCGCCTCCGCCACCGTTCCCGCCCGTCCGCCCCACGGTCGCACTGACCACCCGGTCGAACAGCGCGACCGAGGCGGCCCGGGCCCGTCCGACGACCGGCGGCCGGGCGATGCGCACGTTCGGAGGTACGACAAGGGTGACCTGTTCGCCGTAGACCGTGCGCAACTCGGCGGCCAGCCGGTGCGCGAGCCCGTCGTCCCCGCACACCACCATGGGCGCCGGGGACCCACCACCTTGATACGGAACGCTCGCCACGAGGGAAAAGAGTGCCTCAACAGGACGCATGGTTCCAGCAACGAGGTGAACAGCCGCCCCTGACCGCCCGTAGGGAAGGGATAGGGAGCATAATCCCGGATCTGACCGAAGTGCCGGAGGTATCCGACCCGTGGCCATCACCGAGAAAGCCGCCCCGCCCGGCGCCGTGCCCGAGGACGGGACCCCCGGCGCCGACGGCACCGGCACCCCGCCCGACCGGGAGGGCTGGCACCTCAACTCCCCGCTGGCCCTGACCCTGCTCCTGCTCCTGGTCGTGGTGTTCCAGGGCCCGGTGCGCGGCGCGCTGTCGACGCCGGTGATGCAGAGCTGGATGACGGTGTTCGTGGCGGTGGTCGTCCAGGCGCTCCCGTTCCTCGTCCTCGGCGTGCTGCTCTCCGCGGCGATCGCGGTCTTCGTCCCGCCCTCCTTCTTCGCCCGCGCCCTGCCCGGCCACCCCGCCCTGGCGGTACCCGTCGCGGGGCTGGCCGGGGTGATCCTGCCGGGCTGCGAGTGCGCGTCGGTGCCGGTGGCCGGCGCCCTGGTCCGCCGGGGTGTCACCCCGGCCGCGGCGATCGCCTTCCTGCTCTCCGCCCCCGCGATCAACCCGATCGTGCTGACGGCGACGGCGGTGGCGTTCCCGCGCAACCCCGAGATGGTCGTGGGCCGGTTCGCCGGCAGCCTGCTGGTGGCGTGCGCGATGGGCTGGCTGTGGCAGCGGGTCGGCCGCACCGACTGGCTGCGGCTGCCGGCGCACGCGCACCACGAGGGCGAGACCAAGGGGGAGGCGTTCTGGTCCTCGGTCCGCCACGACACCATGCAGGCGGGCGGCTTCCTGGTGCTCGGCGCGATGGCCGCGGCGACGCTGAAGGCGGTGGCCCCGGCGGAGTGGCTGCGCACGGCGGCCGCCAACCCGGTGGTCGCGATCCTCGCCCTGTCGGTCCTGGCCGTACTGCTGTCCATCTGCTCGGAGGCGGACGCGTTCGTGGCGGCTTCCCTCACCCAGTTCTCGCTCACCGCGAAGCTGGCCTTCCTGATCGTGGGCCCGATGATCGACCTCAAGCTCTTCGCGATGCAGGCCGGCACCTTCGGCCGCGGCTTCGCCCTGCGCTTCGCCCCGGCCACCTTCGCGGCGGCGATCGCGGGCGCGGTCCTGACCGGGGCGGTGCTGCTTTGAACCGGCAGGCGCAGGCGGCGGTGATGTTCCTGGTGGGCGCGGCACTGCTGCACGCGGGCATGACCGACCTCTATCTCCGTTACGTCAAGGCGGGTCTGCAGCCGTTGCTGCTGGCGGCGGGCGCGGTCCTGATCGTCTCGGCGCTGGCGACGGCGTGGTACGAGTGGAAGCGCGCCCGCACCCGCAAGGAGGCCGCGCAGGAGGCCGCGCAGGAAGCGGTGCAGGAGGCCGCGCCCGAGGCGCAGTCAGTGGCACACCCCGAGGTGCAGCCCGAGGGACACGTCCACCGCGAACCTCGCATCTCCTGGCTGCTGGTCCTCCCCCTGCTCGCCCTGATCCTCATCGCCCCGCCCGCACTCGGCTCGTACAGCGCGATGCGCACCGGTACGGCCCTGCAACAGCCGTACGGCTACAACACGTTGCCCAAGTCCGACCCGATACCGCTGAACCTGGTCGACTACGCGGGCCGCGCGGTGTACGACCACGGGCGTTCGCTGGCCGGCCACCAGGTCCGGATCGCCGGCTTCGTGGCCGTCGACTCGGCCGGCACCCCGTATCTCGTCCGGATGGCGCTGAACTGCTGCGCGGCGGACGCCCAGCCGGTGAAGGTGGCCCTGACCGGGAAGATCCCCCCGGTTCTGCAGCCGGACGCCTGGCTCCAGGTGACGGGCACGTACACCGCCCGCGAGACCCACGACCCGGTGAACAACGGCCCGATCCCGTACCTCCAGGTCACCGCCGCCAAGCCGATCCCGACCCCGGCCGACCCGTACGACGAGACCTGGAACAACTGACACCCGGAGCCGCGCCGGTGTGCCGCTACCGCTTCCCGAAGAACGCGGCCAGTTTCGCGACGGCCGGGGTGACGTACTCGTCCCGGTCGTAGAGGCCGACGTGCGTGGCGCCGTCGATCCAGAAGAGCTCCCTGGGGCCGGTGACCCGCTGGAACGCGGCCACGCTCATCCAGGAGGTCACCGCCTCCCGGCCGACGATCATCAACAGCGGGCGCGGGGCGAGCAGTTCGAGGGCATGGAAGGCGTCGAAGCCGGCGATGCGGTCGACGCTGTCCCAGGTGAACTCCTCGGCCGCGCGGGGGTGCCGGGCGCGGGCCGTGCGGTAGTACTCCCAGCCCTCGTGCGCGTGCGGCCCGGCGGCGCGTGCCTCGTCCCCGGTCGCGGGGAAGAGCGGGAAGGTCCGCACGCCCGCGCCGCGGGCCTCAGCGGTACGCGCCGCCGCGGCCGCGGCCAGCATGCCCTGGAGGACGGCGGGGTCCTGGCCGCCGTCGGCGCCGTGCCGGAACTGGCGGGCGATGTCGACGGCGCTGACGGTGGCGACGGCCCCGATCCGCGGGTCGGTCGCGGCGGCGGCGAGGGCGTAGCCGCCGGAGGCGCAGATCCCGAGCGCCGAGATCCGGTCGGGGTCCGCCTCCGGCCGGGTGGTGAGGAAGGAGACGGCGGCCCTGAGGTCCTCGACCCGCTGGGCCGGGTCCTCCAGACCGCGCGGCTCGCCCTCGCTCTCGCCCTGGTGGGCGGCGTCGAAGGCCAGGGTGACGAACCCGTGCCCGGCGAGGCGCCGCGCGTACTCCCCGGCGGCCTGCTCCTTCACCCCGGAGCCCGGGTGCCCGACGACGACGGCGGGCCGCGGCCCGGCGGCCCCGCCGTCGGGCGTGTACAGGTGACCGGCGATCTTCAGGCCGGCGCTGGGGAAGGTGACGTGAGTCTTCATGGCCCCCACCGTCGCGCCGCCCGCACCCGGGTACCAGGGAGGGCTTTGCCTGTGCGACCCGTGCCTGTGCGACCCGTGCCTGTGCAGCCCGTGCCTATGCAACCCAGTACCAGGCACCGGGCGCCGTGGCGACGGACACTGGCCGCATGACCCCCGACGCCCCGGTCCCCGACGCCCCGGCCCCCGGCAACGAACTGGGTGAGTTCCTGCGCGCCCGCCGTGCCGCCCTGTCCCCGCTCCAGGCAGGTCTGCCGGACGACGGCCGGCCGCGCCGGGTCCCGGGCCTGCGCCGCGAGGAACTGGCCCAGCTGGCACACGTGAGCATCGACTACGTGGTCCGCCTGGAGCAGGGCCGCACCCGCAGGGTCTCCCGCCCGGTCCTGGACGCCCTGGCCGACGCCCTGCACCTCGCCCCGGACGAACGGGACTATCTCCTCACCCTGGCCGACGTGGCCCCCGCCGCTCCCCGGCGCCGCCCGGGCCGCCCGGACGTGGCCCCCGGCCTGCGGCAGCTGCTGGCGACGATGCCTGACGTCCCGGCGATGATCCTGAACCGTCGCATGGACGTGCTGGCCTGGAACGTCGGGGCGGCCGCCCTCCTCACCGACTTCGCGGCGCTGCCGCCGTCCGCCCGCAACCTCATCCGCCTCACCTTCCTGGACAAGGACGTCCGCGCGCTGTACGCGGACTGGCCGCGCGCGGCCCGGGAATGCGTGGCGGTCCTGCGCATGGAGGCGGGCCGGTCGCCCCGCGACCCCGCCCTGACCGCCCTCATCACCGAACTGACCACCCACGACGAGGACTTCCGCACCTGGTGGTCCACCCACCAGGTCCGCGGCCCCCGCCGGCTGACCAAGACCTACCACCACCCCCTGGCCGGCCCCCTCACCCTCGACGTCCACCAGTTCTCCGTGGACACCCACCCCGACCAGCAACTCATCGCCTACACCCCACCCCCCGACTCCCCGTCCCAGGAGGCCCTGCGCTTCCTGCTGCAGTGGTCGACCACAGCCCGTCTTTAAGTGACATCCATTCGGTCAATTCCGGCTGTGAAGCGAGAAAAACAGGCCACATGCTGTCATGTCTGTCGGTCGCTACACCCCTCGACGGCAGCATGGTCGGGCGCTTGAACAGGGCGCCGCGGCACGGAGTGGGATCGTCGGGGGTTGCTGGTGAATCACGCGTGGGCGCCGTCCACTTTTCTCGGCCGGTTACGGGACACGACACGTGCGGAACTGCTCGCGCAGGGCACTCCCATCACCTACCCGGCCCATCGCAACCTGCTGCAACAGGGCGACGAGAGCCGGCACGTCCTGCTGATCACCAGTGGTGTCGTGAAGGTCGTCGCCAGCGCGGAGAGCGGATACGACATGCTGCTCGCCGTCCGCATAGCGGGTGACCTGGTCGGCGAGATGGCGGCCTTCGAGGAGCGCCCCCGCTCCGGCACCGTGATCGCCTGCAGCGACGTGACCGCGCACATCGTCCAGGTGCGGACGCTGGAGAACTTCCTCAGCCGCCACCCGGACGCCATGCGGGCGATCCTGCACATGCTCTGCGCCCGGCTGCGCTGGGCCAACGGGCGCCGGATCGACTTCCAGGCCTACGACTCCCTGACCCGGCTGGCCCGGGTGCTGGCCGAGCTGAGCCGGGCCTACGCGCAGCCCACGCCGGACGGCGACGGCAAGCGGTGCGACCTCGGGGTGACCCTCACCCAGACGGAACTCGCGTCATTGGCCGGCCTCCGGCTCACCACGGCCGAAAAGAATCTGGCAACTCTGACGGCCATGGGACTGGTGGAGCGCAGTTACCGCAACATAACCATCTGTGACGTTCCGAAACTGCTTGAATTCGCCAAAGTCGTTGCCGACAACCCGTAGTGGTACGGGATCACCTCGCGCGCTCTCTCCTAGCCTCTCGGACAGCACTTCGTGGGCAGTGTCCGCCCATGTCCTGCCCAGAGAGGAAATGATCGGGTGGCTGAGTGGCCCGGGTTCTGTCCCTGCACCTGCATAGCCGTGGACGCACAGGCCTACGGCAGCAAGAACGATCGCAATCAGTCCGAACTCCAGCATGACCTGCCACGGCTTCTGGACCGCGCCGCGAAGCGCGCGGGCCTGGACCGCTCCGAGTGGCAGATTCAGCGCACCGGCGACGAGCAGCTCGCGGTGCGCCCCCAGGACGGCAGCGAGCCGCGGCTGGTCGACGACTACGTCCGCCACCTCGCCGCCGAGCTGCGCCACCACAACGCCCAGCGGGTGCCCGAAGCCCGGATGCGGTTGCGCGCCGTGATCCACCAGGGGCTGGTGGAGCTGGCCGAAAACGGCTTCGCGGGTTCGGCCGTGGTGGCCACGGCCCGGCTGCTGACCGCGCGCCCGCTCTACGACGCCCTGGCCGCGCACCCGGACGCGGACCTCGCGCTGCTGCTGTCCGACGACGTCTACCGGTCCGTGGTGGCCGGTGGCCACACCACCCTGACCACCGAGGACTTCACCCAGGTCACCGTCCGGGTGAAGGAGTACGAGGCCTCGGCCTGGCTGCGCGTGCCCACGCTCGGCACCACGGCCGCCGGCGCCTCGCAGGAACCCGGAACCGCGGGAACGGGGAAGCCCGCGGCTCCGGTGCCGGGGGAGCCCGCGGCGGACCGGCCCCGTCCGTCCGCCGCGGGCACAGCAGCCGGCGGCATCACCCAGGAGTACCGGGCGCACCAGGTCAACGTCACCAACGTGGCCGGCTCCGTGGACGCCCGGGGCGCGGTCTTCGGCTTCGGGAGCGCCGGTGGCTGACGTGTCCGGCCCGGACGACGCCCCTGCCGTACCGCCCGTCGACGAGGACGGCGCGGGCGGCGCGGGCGGCACGCCGGAGGCGGCGGAGGAGCCGCTCCGCCCGGACCCCGGTGCGGACGACGCGGCCGCCGAGCGGCGCAGGGAGCAGCACGAGCGGGAGGAGGACGAGCAGGGCTATGACGACCTGCGCCGCGTCCAGCAGCTCGTCAACAACAACTTCTACGGCGTCGTCGAGGCCTCGGGGGCCGCGTTCGGCTTCGGCGCCGCAGCTGCCCCCGGCCTCGCGCCCGGCACCGTCGAGCCCGAGGAGGCGGACCGCGTCCTGCGGTTCTACCTCCCGCCGCAGCCCTGCTTCGACGACGCGCTCGGCACCTTGCGCGAGAACGCCCTCGTGGTGCTGACCGGCCAGGACAACTGCGGCCGCGGCGCGGGTGCCCTCGCCCTGCTCAGGACGGTCCTCGGCGCGGAGGCCGGGCTGCGCAGCCTGTCGCCCGCCGACGCCCTCGCCGAACTGGCCACTTCACGGGAGCTCAGGCCGGGGCAGGGGTACGTCATCCTCGACTACGTGGGCGAGCTGCGCCCCGAGGCCGTGCAGACGTACGAGATCGGGCGGCTGAGCGAGGAACTCGCCCGCAAGGGGTCGTACCTGGTGATCACGGCCGGCGACGCGGCCCGACGGCGGCTGGCGCTGCGGGACCACTGCGTGCCGTGGCAGGCCCCCGACCCCGGGGAGCTGTTCGAGCACTGCCGGGCGCTGCTGCCGCACGCCGGCCTCGCGCCGGACACCGAGAAGGAACTGCTGGAGCGGGTCGGCGAACAGCGCCGCCCGGCGGACGTCGTCGCGGCCGCCGTGGCCCTGTCCGAGGGAGGCGCCGAGGCGGCGCTGGACATCCTGCGCGACCGGCACCGGGAGCAGGTCCGGGAGTGGTTCCGCGGGCGGCCGGACGCCGACGACCTGCTCGCGCTCGCGGCCCTGGCGTTCCTGGAGGGCATCCCGGAGCGGATGCTGGAGAAGGAGTGCGCCGCGCTCGCCGCCCATGTGCGCAGCTGGGAGCAGAGCGGCGAGACCCCGGCCGCGGAGCCGGCCGGCCCGGCCGGGGCGCCGCTGACCGGCGCGGTGGCCCGGCAGTCCCGGGCCCGCTGGCGGGAACGGGCGGTGGGTCTCGTGACCACCGAGTTCCGGCTCAGACCGAGCCGGGGCGCCGGTCGCAGCGAGCGGTGCCTGGTCTTCACCTCACCGCGGATCCGCGAGCTCGTCATCGCGGAGCTGTACGACCTCTACGGCTACGAACTCTGGTACCCGCTCCGCCAGTGGCTGGGCGACCTGGCCCTGCACGGCGACCTGGACACCCGGACCGAGGTCGCCCGGGGCGTCGCGCTCCTGGCCCGGTACGCGCTGGTCGAGGTCGACGAGAACCTGCTGACGGTGTGGTCCGACGGCATCACCAGCCAGCGGGTGACCGCCGCGCTGACCCTCCAGTTCATGTGCGACGTCGAGCATCTCGCCCCGCAGGCCCTGAGCACCGTCGTCAGCTGGGTGGACAACCGGGGCGCGGGCCGGGCGGTGACGGCGGCCATGGCGCTGACCGGCAGGCTGGGCTCGCTCTACCGCCTGCAGGCACTCAACTGGCTGTGGTTCCTGACCAACCGCGGCGAACGGGTCGCGTTCTCGGCCCGCCGCTCCCTGGTCCTGCTGCTGCAGACCGCCGAAGCCGACCCCGAGCGGGCCCTGCTGATCCTCCGGTTCGTACGCACCGTCATCGCGAGGTCCGCGCCGGGCTCCCGGGAGCGTTCGATCGCCCTCAGGGCCGCCGTCCAGCTCCTGGAGGCGAGCCGGCTGGAGGCCGCCGAGCCCGTCACCGCGGCACTGCTGCGTACCGTCCCGGACAGCGTCCGGCATCTCGGATCACTGTGGGCGGACGTCCTGCACAGCAGCAACCGGAGCCGGGCGGTCACCGCGCTGTGCCGGACCCTGGTGCAGCTGCGGGACGACCCGTCCGTCACCGGGGCCGTACGCGAACTCGGCGAAGCCATGCGGAACTCCATGACTCCGCGGCAGTGGGCGGCACTGGGCGGGAACCTGTCCATCGCGCTCCGCCACCCCGACTACGCGATCCCCGGTGCCCACCAGCTGGCGCAGGTGCTCATCGGCTCACTGCGCGGCCGGACCCCGGGCGACTCCCGGCGCGCCACCGCGTCCCTCAGGTCCACCGATCCCCTTTCTTCCGCTCAAGGAGGCCGAAGCAAGTGAACTACCCGGTCATAGCCGAGCACATCCTGGCCACGGTCCAGGGCACCTGGTGGTCTCGGCGCCGCCACCGCGACGACGTGCCACCGCTGCCGCCGGGCGCGGTCCACGTCTTCAGGGTCGGCGGGAACTACCGCACCTTCCCCGAGGGCATGGTCTTCGACCCGTCCCACCCGGACGTGCTCGACGCCTCCTCCGTCAGCATCGTCGACACCCGGGCCCGCCTGGTCGACGTGGAGCGCCCGCTGCCCTCGGTCAGCGAGGCGGACAACTTCACGATGCGGGCGTCCTTCACCTGCCAGGTGACCGACCCGACCGTCATCGCCCGGCAGGGCATCATCGACGTCACCGTCCCGCTGCGCGCCTATCTGATGGGGGACAGCGACCTGCCGAGAGTGAGCGCCGGGCACCGCGTGGAGGAGATCAACGCGGTACGCACCGAGGCCGGTCACCGGATGACCGCCTACAGCGCCATCGTGCCGCCGCGGGTCGCGGGCATGAGCGTCGAGTTCGTCAACGCCGAGGTGTACGCCTCGGACGATCTGCGGGACTGGGAGCAGAAGCTCCGCGACGAGCGGCGCTCCTGGGAACTGCGCAAGGGGCAGCGCGACTTCGAGACGCAGGACGCCCGCCGGATCGCGGAACTGCTCTCCCAGGGATCCGACCACGTGGACGCCTTCGGCATCGCCCGTCAGGAGATCGACGTCACGGAGGCGGCGGCCCGCATCCACCGGGCCGGCGCGGAGGAGTCGGCCCGCCGTCACCAGGCGGAGGCGGAGGAGCGGGCCCACGCGCGGTTGCTGGAGACGACGGACGCGCAGCTCCGCCGCGAGATGCTGCTGACCCTGCTGCGGCAGTCGGCCGGCAGCGAGTACGTCGACTACCACCAGATGCTGGACCAGGTCCTGCGGGAGCTGGGCGGCCAGGCCGCACCCGGCATCGGAGCCGCCGCGGACACCACCCGCATGGTCGAGTCGGGCCGGGCACGCCCCGGCCGCCCGGCGGCGGGCCGGGAAGGCGCACACGACCCGCTGGGGGGTTTCGTCAAGGACGAGGACGATCTCGTTGACTGACTTCCCGACGAACCGCATCGGCGTCGACGCCGCACGCGGGCTGCGGACCCTGACCGGCGTCGACGAGGAACTGCTGTCCCGGGTCCGGTACGAGCGGAGCAAGTACACGGCACTGGGCGGGGTGGTGCTCGGCACCGCCGTCATCGCGGCGTTCTCCATGTGGAACTTCGCGACCGAGGCGCTCGGCAGGATCTCCGTCGTGGCCCTGCTGCCGACGGTCATCTGGATGCTGTTCGTGCTCAACCTGGACCGCTGGCTGGTCACCCCGCAGCCGAACGCACGGCGTCGGCTCGGCCCCCTCCTGACGCGTCTGCTGGTCGCCCTGATGCTCGGCGCGGTGATCGCCGAACCGTTGGTGCTGCGCATCTTCCAGACGGCCATCGAGGAACGCGTCCAGGACGAACGCACCGACACCGTCGACGAGTTGCGCACGAACCTGGTGCGCTGCAACCCCGTGCCGTCCACGACGCGGACGGTCGCCCCCGAGGGCTGCGGCACGAGGTACGTCCTCTCCTTCCGAGCGACGCCCGGCGACCGGGTCGACGAACTGACCGCCCTGCGCTCGGACGCCGCCACCCTGCAGAAGCGGGTGGACCAGGACACCACCAGGCTGGAGGCGATCGACTCCGAGGTACGGGACGAGTGCCGGCGGCTGGTCCGGATCGCCGCGACCGGCCTGTACCAGCGGACGTCCGAATGCCTGCGGCTGCGCGCCAAGGCACAGGACTACCGGACCACCCACCGCACCGCCCAGAACGAGCAGCGGCTCGCCGGCATGAACACCCGCATCTCGAAGATCGAGACCCAACTGACCTCGTCCCGGAGCGCGTTCCTCAAGGCACGGGCCGACGGCATCGCACAGCGGCTGGCCGAGGAACGCGCCAAGCAGAAGGAGATCGGGGTCCTCGAACGCATCCGGGCGCTCGACGAGCTCGCGAGCGGGAACCCGGTGCTGTTCGTGGGCATCTGGCTGGTCCGCCTGCTGTTCGTCCTCCTCGACGTGCTTCCCGTACTGGTGAAGTACCTGACCGGCGAGACCGCGTACGACCGGATGCTCACCGGCGAGAGCAACAGCGCGGTCAAGATCCACGGTGAACAGGTGCGGCTCGCCGAGCGCCGGGCACTCGCGGACCTGGAGATCGCCCAGGACACCATCGAGCAGGAGGTCCGTCGTCACCGCGCCGAGTCGGAGGCGGCCTTCCGGGAACACTCGGCGGCGATGAACATCAGGGTCCGCCAGGCGGTGAACGCGCTGGAGGACGAGATCCGCCGCTCGTCGACGGTCTGACGCACCCGCATCGGGTACCCGGTACCGCGGCCGCCCCGCCCACCGGGGCGGCCGCGGTACCGACCGAACAGGACCGACCGAACAGGACCGACCGAACAGGACCGACGGAACAGGACCGACCGAACAGAAGGGGGACCATGACCACATCCGCGGGCGGCAGCACCGGCCCGGACCCGGACACCGGCACCGCGACCACCGACCGCGGGGCACAACTCGCCAGAGTCCTGCTGTCCGAGGCACGCGAGGAACTCGTACGGGCCGACAACAAGGCAGGCCTGCTCCTGGCGTCCCTGGGCGCGGCCCTGACCGCCCTGCTGGGCGCGATCGGCAGCGGCATCATCGCCCCACGCCTCTACCCGGTCGTCCCCCAGCTGCTCATCTGGGTGGGCTCCGCCGCCTGCGTACCGGCACTCGTGCTGCTGGGCCTGGCCGTGGCCCCACGGCTGGGCAGTCCCCGCTACGCCCGCACCCACTACTTCGGTGACGTGCGGCTGGCGAGGTCCGCGACACACCTGGAACTGACCGTCCGCCGCACCGACCCCCTCGCCCGGGACCTGACCCAGCTGGCGGCCCTGTCCCGGATCACCTGGACCAAATACCGCTGCATACGCCTGGCGCTGGCCTGGGGCACGGCCTTCTTCACGCTCACCCTGCTGGGGATAGTGGCCGGGGCCTCGACCTAGTCGGCTCAGTCGGCTCAGGGGCGGGCGACCGCATGCCCCCGGTCACGTCCGGCCGACCGTGTCCTGGTCGTCGACCGGGGTGGCCGGGGCCGGCATCGGGAGAGGGGGTGCGGTGCTCGTCCGGCCGGTGAGGCGGCGGGCCAGTGGCTCGGTGTAGCGGGCGGTGAGGGGGCCCACGACGACGAGGATCAGGACGTAGGCCGTGGCCAGGGGGCCCAGGGAGGGTTCGATGCCGGCGGTGACGGCGAGGCCGGCGATGACGATGGAGAACTCGCCGCGGGCGACCAGGGTGCCGCCGGCCCGCCAGCGGCCCTTGGACGGGATCCCGGCGCGTTTCGCGGCCCAGTAGCCGGTGGCGATCTTCGTCAGCGTGGTGACGGCCGCCAGGGCGAGCGCGGGCAGCAGCACCGGCGGGATGCTCGACGGGTCGGTGTGCAGGCCGAAGAAGACGAAGAAGACGGCGGCGAACAGGTCACGAAGGGGAGCGAGCAGGTGGTGGGCACCCTCGGCGACCTCGCCGGAAAGGGCGATGCCGACCAGGAACGCGCCCACCGCGGCGGAGACCTGCAGCTTCTGTGCGATGCCCGCGACCAGCAGGGTCAGGCCCAGCACCACCAGGAGCAGCTTCTCCGAGTCGTCGCTGGAGACGAAACGGGAGATGTGCCTGCCGTAACGGACGGCGATCAGCAGGACCAGCCCGGCGACCCCGAGCGCGACCGCCAGCGTGAGGCTGCCCGCCGCCAGGCCGGCGCCGGCCAGCAGCGCGGTGATGATCGGCAGGTAGACGGCCATGGAGAGGTCCTCCAGGACCAGGATGCTCAGTATCACCGGGGTCTCCCGGTTGCCTAGCCGCCCCAGGTCCCCGAGCACCTTCGCGATCACCCCGGACGAGGAGATCCAGGTGACGCCGGCCAGCACCACGGCCGCCACCGGGCCCCAGCCCAGCAGCAGGGCCATCGCGGCACCGGGCAGCGCGTTCAGCGCGGCGTCCACCAGGCCCGCCGGGTACTGCGTCTTGAGGTTGGAGACGAGATCGCTGGCGGTGTACTCCAGGCCCAGCATGAGGAGCAGGAGTACGACGCCGATCTCGGCGCCGATCGCGACGAACTCCTCGCTGGTGCCGAGCGGGTAGAGCCCGCCCTCGCCGAAGGCGAGCCCGGACAGCAGGTAGAGGGGGATGGGCGAGAAGCGGAGGCGTCCGGCGAGCCGGCCCAGCAGGCCGAGGCCGAGGATGATCGCACCGAACTCGATCAGGAACACGGCGGAGTCGTGCACGGCTGCCTCACTCCCGCCCGAGTATGGAGGCGGCCGCGTCGACGCCCTCGCGGGTGCCGATGACGATGAGCGTGTCGCCGCCCGCGAGGCGGAAACCGGGCGTGGGGGAGGGCACCGCCTCGGCGCGGCGCAGCACGGCGACGATGGAGACGCCGGTGTCGGTCCGCATCCGGGTCTCGGCAAGGAGCCGGCCGTTCCAGTACGACGTGGCGGACAGCTCGATCCGCTCGGCCACCAGCCCCAGGTCGGTGGTGGACAGCAGGTTCGGGCTGTGGTGCGTCGGCATCAGCGCGTCGATGAGCGCCGCCGACTCCCCCGAGGACAGCCTGAGCGACAGGGCGCAGGCGTCGGGGTCGTCCCGGTGGTAGGCGCTCAGGATCCGCGAACCGTCCCGGTGCGCGACCACGGACACCCGGCCCTGCTCCCGCGTGGCGAGGTCGTAACGCACCCCGATTCCCGGCAACGGCGTCCTGCTCAGGCGTGGAGCCCCCAAGGCTGTCTCCCCTGTCTCGTCGTCTCGTCCCGCTGGTTCTTTGCTCTTTCTTTAACAACACCCTAACGGGAGAGCGGGAAAGCGGGAGAGACGGCCTGGGGAGGCGGCTCAGGACGGGTAGGGGACGTAGCAGTCCAGGGCCGGGTGGTACAGCACGTGCCAGGTGCGGCCCTCGACGACTCCGCTCGCCGGCAGGCCGTGGCAGGTCTGGATCCACTCGATCTTGCTCTGCATGGCCGTGCCGTAGACCCCGTCGGGCGCGAGCCGGGGCGGCTGCCCGCCCCACGCGTTGCTGAGGCACTGCGCCTGGCTGACCGCGGCTCCGGTGTCGCCGTACGCGAGCGTCGGCTGGTAGCCCGATGCCACGTACGAGCAGCTCCGGCCGGAGGCGGCCGCCGCGGTGTGGGGCAGCGCCGGGCCCAGGACGACGGCCGCGCCCAGTACCGCGGCCGAGGTGAGCAGTCGGTTCCGTCTCATGCCCGCTCCTTAAGGGGGCGACTCGACTTCTGCCCATGGTCGCGCGGGAGCGGTGACCCCCGCGAGTCGGGAGCCCCCGGTCACCTGGGGCCCGGGACGCCCGCCATCTCCTCCGCCGCTGCCGTCTCCGCCACCACGGGGCGTGCCGAGCGCCGCTCGCGTACGGCGGTGAGCGTGCCGAGCAGGGCCATGGCCAGGCAGCCGAGCAGGATGACGGTGGACGACGCCTTCAGCATCGACAGCCCGGAGCCGGTGAGCAGCACGACCAGGGCCCAGCGCACCGCGGATCCCGAGACCCGGCTGGAGACCAGGGAGCCGAGCACGACCCCCGGAACGGCGCCGATCAGGAGCGTCGCCGCGAGCCCCAGGTCGGCGTCGCCGACGAGCAGGTGGCCCAGGGCGGCCGCGGCCACCATGGGGATGGCCTGCACCAGGTCCGTGCCGACGAGATGGTTGGCCCTGAGCCGCGGGTGGGCCAGCATCAGCATCACGATGATCAGGGAGCCCGAGCCGACCGAGGTCATCCCGACGATCACCCCGCCCACCAGCCCGATGAGCAGCGTGGCCACCGGCCGTACGGGGACCCGGGCGTCCTCCTCGGACTCCCCGTACTCCCCGGACTCCCCGGCCTCGCCGTCCGCGGCGGTGCGGCGGCGGTCGAGCCACATGCGGGCCAGCATGCCGACGACGGCGAGCATCAGCGCCGTGCCGACGACGTACTTGACGCGCTGCTCCAGGTCGTCGCCGTCGCCGAGCGCCCGGAGCAGGAACACACCGCCGAAGGCGGCCGGGACGGCGGTCGGCAGCAGCCAGCGCACGATGTCCCAGCGCACGGTCCCGGCCCGCTGGTGGACCAGCGCGCCGAACGGCTTCATGAACACGGACGCGGCCAGGTCGCTGCCGATGGCCGCGGTGGGATTCACCCCGAACACCATCACCATGATCGGCGTCATGAGCGCTCCGCCGCCCATGCCGGTGAGCCCCACGGCGAAGCCGACCAGGGCTCCCGCGATGACGATCGGAACGGTGGAATCCATGGTGGGGGACCTTAACCACCATTCCTATGGGAAATGTATGGAACGCTTCCGGTTTCAGCGCTCCGAAGCCGTCCCGCCCGGCTGAAACCGGGCTGAAGCCAGGCTGAACCGCCGCGGCCGCACGCTCTGCGGCATGACGACGAACGAACACGAGCACGGACGCGAACTCGCCATCGCGGCCACCGGGCTGCGCAAGGCCTACGGGGACAAGACCGTCCTCGACGGCATCGACATCCGGGTGCCGGCCGGCACGGTCTTCTCGCTCCTCGGGCCGAACGGCGCGGGCAAGACCACGGCGGTCAACATCCTGTCCACCCTGATCTCCGCCGACGGCGGCACCGCCCGGATCGCCGGGCACGACCTGACCGCCCAGGCCCAGAAGGTACGGGCCGCCATCGGGGTCACCGGCCAGTTCTCCGCCGTGGACGGACTGATCACCGGCGAGGAGAACATGCTCCTCATGGCCGACCTGCACCACCTCTCCAAGCGGGAGGGACGGCAGGTCACCGCCGACCTGCTGGAGCGCTTCGACCTCATCGAGGCCGCGAAGAAGCCCGCCTCCACCTACTCCGGCGGCATGAAGCGCCGGCTCGACATCGCCATGACCCTGGTCGGCCGCCCGCGGATCATCTTCCTCGACGAGCCGACCACCGGACTCGACCCGCGCTCCCGCCACACCATGTGGCAGATCATCCGCGAGCTGGTCTCCGGCGGCACCACCGTCTTCCTCACCACCCAGTACCTGGACGAGGCCGACCAGCTCGCCGACCGCATCGCGGTCCTCGACGGCGGCCGGCTCGTCGCCGAGGGCAGCGCCGAGGAGCTGAAGCGACTGGTGCCCGGCGGTCACGTACGGCTGCGGTTCTCCGACCCGGCGGCCTACGAGCGGGCGGCGACCGAACTGCGCGAGACCACCCGGGACGACGAGGCCCTCGCCCTGCAGATCCCCAGCGGCGGCACCCAGCGCGAGCTGCGCGCCATCCTCGACTGGCTCGACGCCGCCGGCATCGAGGCCGACGAGCTCTCCGTGCACACCCCCGACCTGGACGACGTCTTCTTCGCCCTGACCGCCACCACCGGCAACGACAGCACCGCCGACACCGACAAGAAGGAGACCGTCCGATGAGCACCGCCGGCTACGCGTTCCGCGACAACCTCACCATGCTGCGGCGCAACCTCCTGCACGCCCGCCGCTACCCCTCCCTCACCCTGAACCTCCTGCTCACCCCGGTCATCCTGCTGCTCCTGTTCGTCTACGTCTTCGGCAACGTGATGAGCGCCGGCATCACCGGCGGCCACGCCGACCGGTCCGAGTACGTCGCCTACCTCGTCCCCGGCATCCTCTTCCTGACCGTGGCCATGACCTCGCTCGGCACCGCGGTGGCCGTGTGCACCGACATGACCGAGGGCATCATGGCCCGCTTCCGCACCATGGCGATCTCCCGCGCCTCGGTGCTGATCGGACACGTGGTCGGCAGCGTGATCCAGACGATGATGGCCCTGGTCGTGGTCCTGGGCATCGGATTCGCCATCGGGTTCCGGTCCGACGCGTCGCCGGTGGAGTGGCTCGCGGCGGCCGGGCTGCTGGCCCTGGTCAGCCTCGCGCTCACCTGGCTCGCGGTCGGCATCGGTCTGATCAGCCCCAACCCCGAAGGCGCCAGCAACATCGGGACGCCGCTGGTGATGCTGCCGTTCCTGTCCAGCGCGTTCGTGCCCGTGGACGCCATGCCGGGCTGGTTCCGCTGGTTCGCCGAGTACCAGCCGTTCTCGCCCTTCATCGAGACCCTGCGCGGTCTGCTGCTGGGCAGCGAGATCGGCACGAAGAACGCGCTGCTGGCCCTCGGCTGGGGCCTCGGGCTGACCGTGCTCGGCTACCTGTGGTCCAAGGCCCGGTTCAGCCGTGAGCCCCGGCAGTGACCTCGTGCAGCGCCTGCCGGGCCGCCGCCCGCAGCTGATCCCGCCCCAGGGCCGCGTACCCCGACCTCGCGTCGGCGTACGCGGCCCGGTCCGCGTTCTCGGCCGCCTCCCGGGACCGGGCCGAGGAGAGCGTGGGCAGGTCCCGCATCACCGGCAGCACCTCCGCCAGCGCCAGCAGCCGTACCGCCGCCGTGTCGCCGCGGGCCAGCCCGGCGTGGCCGAGCGCGAGCAGCACCGAGCCGTAGACCGGCAGTTCCAGCAGGTCCCCGGCGCCGGAGGCGTCGCCGGACAGCATCCCGAGCAGCCGTTCCCGCAGCTGCCCGGCGAGCTCCGCCACCGGCTCCAGCCGGCCGTGCTGCGCGTGCGCGGCGAGCGCGGCCGCCTGCACCTGGAGCGACCACGAGTCCAGGAAGGGGTCGTCCGGGGCCAGCGCACCGGCCTCCCGGATCCCGGCCGCCGCCTGCCGCCACAGGCCGAGGCCGACCTCGGTCAGCCCCCGGGCCAGCGCTATCTCCGCCCGGGCCTGCAGCAGTTCGGGGCTGAAGGCCTGGGCGGGGTCCGGCTGCCGGTCCGGGGCGGCGCGGCCCAGCCAGTACTCCGCCTCCTCGATCTCGCCGCGCTGCAGACAGGCGGAGACCAGCCCGTAGCGGACGCCGATCGCGTCCGACCAGGTACCGGCCTCGCCGAGCGCGTCGGCGGCCCGGAGATGGTCGTACGCCTCCGCGCCGCGCTCCGTCTTGAGGCACAGCTCGCCGATCCGCCCGTGGCTGAGCAGCGTCGTGATCGGATTGCCGAGCGGCCCCACCGCGGCGAGCATCCGGCGCGCGTACCGCAGCGCGCGTTCCGTCTCGTACGCGGACTCCCACAGGTAGCTGGCGACGCCCGCCGCGAGGCCCGCCAGCAGCGGCTCGCCGGCCTCGCACAGCTCCTCCAGCCGCGCGTACTCCGGCGGGCGCATGTCCGGGACCGCGCACAGCACGGCGGCCAGCGCCCGCGGCACGGTGTCCGCCGGGGCGGGCGGCAGGCGGCGCAGCGTGACGAGCTGGCGTACGGCGTGCGGGCCGTAGCCCATGAAGAGGCCGGCCGCGCACACCGCCGCCGCGCTCCGGGCCGTCTCCGCGTCCTCGGGGTGCTCCGGTCCCGGGCGGAAGTGGGACAGCGGGCCGCCGGTCTCGGCGGCGAGGGTGACGAACCGGGTGTAGCTGTTGCCGACGGACCACAGGGAGGCCAGTACGGCGGTGACGGCGGCGGTGGCCGGACCGTCGGCGCGGGCCAGGGCGTGCCGCAGCGCGAGGACCAGGTTGTCCTGCTCGGCACGGACGCGGTCGAAGGAGGCCGGCGCGTCGGTGCCGTACATCCCGGCGTGGTGGGCCCGGCCGAAGTCCCGGGCCCAGGCGAGGAACCGGACCGTCACGGCCTCGTCCTCGCCCGCCTCCGCCCGCCGGGCGCCACCGAACTCCCGCAGCGTCTCCAGCATGTGGAAACGCACCCCGGCGTCGCTCTCGCCCACCTTGACGAGGGACTGACCGGCCAGCGCCTCCAGCAGCTCCATCGCGTCCCGGCCGTCACCTTCGGTCTCGCCGAGCACGTACTCCGCCGCGTCCGCGGCGAAGCCCCCCGGGAACACCGACAGCGCGCGCAGGGCCGCCCGCCCCTCCGGCTCCAGCAGGTTCCAGCTCCACTCGACCACGGCCCGCAGCGTGCGGTGCCGTTCGGGGGCGTCCCGGGCGCCACCGCGCAGCAGCGCGAAACGGTCCCGCAGCCGGTGCGCGATGTCGGCCACGGAGAGCACCCGCACCCGGGCCGCGGCCAGCTCCACGGCCAGCGGCAGCCCGTCCAGGTGCCGGCAGATCTCGGCGACCCGGTCCGCGGGCAGCTCCACGCCGGGCCGGGCGGCCCGCGCCCGCTGCCCGAAGAGCAAGACGGAGGTCGCCAGGGACAGCTCCGGCAGGGCGTACACGGACTCCGAGGTCAGCCCGAGCGGGGCCCGGCTGGTGGCCAGGACCCGCAGCTCCTTCGACCGCGACACCAGTGTCTGGACGAGAGCGGACGCGCCGGCGATCACGTGCTCGCAGTTGTCGAGGACCAGCAGCGCAGGACCCGGACCCAGCGCGGCGACGATCCCGCTCACCGCGTCCTTGCCGCCGCCCGGGAGCTGGCGGCCCTCCCCGCCGCCGACGGCCGAGGCGACCTCGTCGGCCACGTCCTCGTCGGTGACACCGGCCAGGGCGACGAAGTGGACGACGGGCTGTTCGGCCGCCCGGCTCACCGCGTGCGAGAGCCGGGTCTTGCCGAGCCCGCCGGGGCCGACGACGGTGACCACCCGGGCGCCGCGCAGCAGCCCGGTCACGGCGGCGACGTCGGTGTCCCGGCCCAGCAGCGGGTTCGGCTCGTGCGGCACCCCGTGCCGGACCGGCGCCGCGTCCGCGCTCAGCAACTCCTGGTGCACGGCCCTGAGCCGGGCCCCCGGATCACTGCCCAGCTCGTCCCGGAGCCGGCGCCGGTAGCCGTCGTACCGGGTCAGCGCCGCGGCCCGCCCCGCGCCGGCGGCCTCGCAGCGCAGCAGCTCCGCCAGGACTTCCTCGTCCCGGGGCAGCTCCCGGTTCAGCTCGGCGAGCGGCGCGGTGGCCTCGGCCCGCCGGCCCAGCCGGGCGAGCGCGAGGGCGTGGGAGCGCACCAGCGCCCGGTACGCCCGCAGCCGCTCGGCCCGCAGCGCCGCCACCGGGTCGTGCAGCTCCTCGTCCGCCCCGGCGCCCACGCTCCCGTCCCACAGCGCCAGCCCCGCCTCGGCCCGCGCCAGGGCACCCTCGTGATCCCCCGCCCGCGCCCGCTCGGCGCTCGCCGCCTCGTGCACGAGGAGCGCGGAAGCGTCGACCTGCGTCTCGTCCAGCCCCAGCCGGTACCCGGTCGGCGTGCTCACGACCAGCTCGGCACCCAGCTGCGACCTGAGCCGGGACACCAGGATCTGCACCGCCTTGCCCGGCCGCTCGGGCAGCTCGTCCGGCCACAGCCCCTCCACCAGCCGCCCGGTGCTGCAACCGGTGCGCAGGTCCGCGGCGAGCAGCGCCAGCAGCCCGCGCAGCCGCGGCGCGGTGATCTCCCTGCCCCGGCAGGCGACTCGGGGCAGCAGGGTGAGCTCGGGGGTGTCGGTCACCCGTGCAGACTAAGACGTCGTCCCACATCGTGCCGGAGTGGGTTTTTGGACGAGAAGAGCGAGCCGGCTGCCCACCGCGAGCGGTTTCGGGCGGTGGGGACAGCGGCACGGGCAGTCCGGCTCGGGAGCGTCCCGGCGGTGTTCGGCCCCGCTGGGAACACCGGAACGAAAACCGGCGCCAAGTCCGCATCGCTGCTGGTGGGCACCTGACGGGTCGTCGGCGCCGGGGCGGTCGTGAAGGCGTCTGCGCTGAGCTCGGGCCCGGCCCGGCGCGGCCCCGTCCAGGGCAGCACCGCCGTCCACGTGGGGACGTCCGTCGGCTGCCCTCACGAAGACCGCGGATCTTTTTCGCGGATCACGACAACCTCGGGTGGGGCCGCACGTCTGGTGGGGTGAAAGACGGTTTCCGGGACGGGATTTCGGTCCCGGCGCTGTCCGACCTGTCAGCGTTGTCCCTGAACTCTTTGGAGTCGTTTCCTATGCGGCATACCCGCGCCAAGAAGTCGAACCGTTCCCTGCGCACCTGGGTGCTGGGGTCGGCTGCCGGTCTCGCCCTGGTAGTGGGCGGCGGCATCGCCGCCCAGGCGGCCACCGCCGGCCACGCCCGCGCGACCGAGTCGGGCACGTCGGCACCGGCCGACCCGAAGCCCGTGCCGTCCACTCCGGGGAAGCACACCTCCGGCGACACCGAGCCGACTCCGGTACCGGGTGACGAGAACGGCAAGCCCTACCCGAAGCCCGTGCCGTCCACTCAGGGGAAGCACACCTCCGGCGACACCGAGCCGACTCCGGTACCGGGTGACGAGAACGGCAAGCCCTACCCGAAGCCCGTGCCGTCCACCTCGGGGAAGCACACCTCCGGCGACACCGAGCCGACTCCGGTACCGGGTGACGAGAACGGCAAGCCCTACCCGAGGTAACACCGGCCGCTGAGCCGCCGACCATCGGTGTGGCGGGGCCGGACCGGAGCCGGCCCCGCCGTACCCCTGATGTGAACGAGGACGATGCAGCTCACCCTTGCCCTGCCCTGGTGGGCCCGGCTCATGCGCCGTGCCCGGACCACCCCCTCTCCGGCGTCGGGCGCGCCGCACCCCGGCCGACGATTCCGGCACCTGCGTTCGGTGGCGGACCGGGACGGCGAGAAGGATGCCCCCACACTCGCCGATCTGTACCGGACCCGGCGGCTCGACATGGTGCGCCTGGCGGCCTTCCTGGTGGACGACCTGCACTCCGCCGAGGACGTCGTCCAGGATGCCTTCGCCGCCGTCTGCCGTCGGCACGGCGAACGGCTGGACGACCTCCAGGACGCGCATGCCTACCTCCACACCGCGGTGGTCAACGCCGCCCGCTCGGTGCTGCGTCGGCGGCGCACCGCGCGCGCGTACACCCCGCCGTACCAGGGCCCGGGGGTGCCGGTCGACGAGCTGTTGTTGCTCGCCGAGGAGCACCGGCAGGTCTTCGACGCGCTGGCCCAACTCACCGCGCGCCAGCGCGAGGTGCTGGTCCTGCGTTACTGGTCCGACCTGACCGAGGCACAGATCGCCGAGACCCTCGGGGTGTCCCGTGGCACCGTCAAGTCGACCGCGAGCCGCGCGCTCGCCACTCTGGAGAAGCTTTTGGAGGTGGACCGATGAGCAATCGGGCGCCGCTCGAGGAGCGGCTGCGCGCTGCGCTGGAAGCGCGTGGGCAGCTCATCAGTGCCCACGACCTGTCACCGGCCCGCCCGCCCGCCGGAAGTACCTGGGGCACACGACGGATTCGGCGGGTGCTGTCCATCGCCGTCGCCGCCACAGCGGCGGCCGCAGCCGCCGTCATCCTCGTGCTGTCCGCCAACACCCCGGACCGCCCCCGCCCGGTACCACCCGCACAGCATTCCAGCCCCACCGCCGCTCCTACCTCCACCGTCCCGCACCCGGTGCCCTCCGCCGTGCCGTCCACCACTCGCTAGGTGGCGGACGGGACGACCGTGTCGACCGCGTCCCGCCGCCGCGGGTCAACGGCCAGATGACCGGAGCAAAACCCCTCTGAGCGGGTCCGGCGAAATCCGCTGCGGTTCGGCAGCGCCCCGTCAGGGGCGCGGGGCTGTTTCGATGTGCGGCTCCGCCGCGTGGGCGCGACCGGCCACGACGGCGCCGCAGCCGACACACGGCGTATCGCGGCACTCCGCTCACGGCCGTGCGCCGGCCCTCGCGGCGGTCCGCTCGAACGACACCGACGCGGCCTCCTCACGCCACTGCACCGCGGCCTTCGCGCTAGCGTCGAGCAGCGCCCGGCACTCCGCGCCCGGCGCACGCCCGCTGCCGGGGAGCTGCCCGGCGCAGGCGGCGACCGGACGGTAGCCGTCACGGGTGGGGTTGCCCTGCCACAGGCTGCCGCCGGGGAGGAAGGCGTACTGCAGCGAGGCCCGGGCCAGATCCTTGAGCTCCGGGTACGTGAGGCCGTAGGTCTCGGCGGCGTACTGGTACTCGCGGCTGATGTCGGTGCGAGAGACACCCGGGTCGTCGGTGGCCAGGACGACCGGTACCCCGTACGCCCGGTAGGTGTCGAAGGGGTGCGCGGCGCCGCGCACGCCGAGGACCTGCGCGTTGCTGGTGAAGGGCACCTCGACGGCGGTCTGCCGGGCGGCCATCGTGCGGGCCGTCCGCTGCCAGTCGTCCTCGTGACGGAGGTCGACGCCGTGGCCGACGCGCTCCGCGCCGGCGATGTCCACGGCCTCCCGGATGTGGAACCGCAGGTCCTCGGGGTCGACCAGGCCGGGCCGCAACTCGCCCGCGTGCAGGGTGACATGGGCCCTCGGGTAGACCGAGTGCAGGAACCTCACCATGCGCATCTGCACGGTGTAGTCGGCCAGCGCGACGGGCCCGTCCTCGGGCTGGACGAGGTTGACGGCGAGGAAGCGGGGGTCGGTCTCGGCGAGCCGCATGCCGAGGGCCAGCTCGGTGAAGACGCGCTCGTGGGACTCGCCGCGGAAGGCCTGGTAGACGTAGCGCACGGCGAGCCGGCAGCCGGGGCGGGGCCGGTCGGTGCCGCAGCGGCCGGCGGCCCGGAACTCTGCCTCGGTGTCGTCCGTCGCCCGGCGCGCCTCGGCGACCACCTCGTCGAGCCGGCCGCCCGCCACGAGCCTCGCGTACAACTCGGGGAGGTCGGGGTCCCAGCCGACCTCGTCGGCCAGCTGCTCGGCGCGGTCGGAGGCCGGGTTGACCATGGTCTCCAGATAGAACTGGTGCTGCGCCGCCACCGAGTCGGCGACCTCGGCGAGCACCCTGCCCGGGTGCAGCGCGGGTACCAGCCCGAACTTGTCGAACGTGGCGAAGAAGTGGTCGTGGCCGCTCCGGTCCGGCGGGAAGCCGTACATGGACCAGGCCCGCAGGATCGCCTCGCGGAAGTCACGGTCGCCGCGGGCGTCGGCGGCCGGCCGGGTGCCGGGACCGCAGGGCGGTACGACGGCGGTCAGCGTCGCCGTCCCGATGCACAGCCCGTCCTCGCCGGCGAGCGCGATCAGGTACTCGGTCCTGACCGCCCCGAAGAGGTGGTTGTGCAGGTCGCCGCCCTTGGGCAGCTTCAGGAAGAACCTGCGCAGGGCCCGGGGGCGGTCCGGGGCTGCCGTCCGCAGCGATGCCAGGTACGCGTCCGTGCGGGCTTCGGCATCCGTCGTGGGGCGTGGGACGGCTCGGGGGTGGGGGAGCGCGGCTGCGGGGGGCGCGGCCGACAGGCAGGTCAGCAGGGAGCAGCAGAGCAGGATCAGGGCCGCGGCGAGGGTGCGGGCGGGGGTGCGGGCGAGGCCCTGGCGCAGGGAGGCGGCTGCGACGGCGGGCGCCGTGCGGCGTGGGTGGCCGGCGGTGCGAGCGCCGTCGTAGGTCGTCACGGACCGATGATCATCAAGTCGGCCCGGCCGCGGCCGGACAGCCACGCGGCACGCACCACAGAGCCACCCGAGCGGGCGCAGCCCTGTGCGGGGCCGCCGCGCCGGTCAGGCTTCGGTCTGCGGGCGGTCCGCCGTGACGACGTAGTAGTCCAGCAGGCCGTCGCGATAGGCCGGCAGGAAGTTGCGCGGCCACTGCACGGGCAGGTCGATGCCGGCGAGGAATCGGTCCAGGCCCGGCCAGACCTGGTCGCCGATCGACTCGGCCCGTACGCCGGTCAGGCCGGCGCTGCCGAGGGCGTCGAGCAGGGACCCCAGCGGGTGGGCCACGTCCAGGCCGGACGCGAAGCTCTCCAGCCGCGCGGCCAGTTCCCCGCCCGCGTCCTCGGCGCCGGCCGGCAGGAAGAAGCTGGTGACGGCCAGCCGGCCGCCGGGGCGCAGTACGCGGGCGGCCTCCCGGGCGAACGCGGTCAGGTCGCGGAAGTGCTGGGCGGCCTCCACCGAGTACAGCCGGTCGAAGCGGCCGTCCTCGAACGGCATCCGCTCCGCCGCCCCGTGCGCGAAACCGAGCCGTCCCGGCGCCCGGGCGAGCAGGTCGGCGTTGGCCCGGCGGGCCCGTTCCACCTGCTCGGGGTGGATGTCCAGGCCGGTCACGGCGGCGAAACCGAACTCCTCCAGCGCGAGCGCGGCGCCGACCCCCAGCCCGCAGCCGACCTCGACGGCACGGGCGTCCGCCCCGCCGAGGGCGCCGAGCACGTGACGGTAGAGGTCGCGCTGGCTGCGGACCCGGTCCTCGGCGGTCAGCGGACGGTCGAGCGGGATCCCGGCCCAGTGCCCGAAGTTGATGAACCCGCCCGCGAACGCCGGTGCGGAGCTGAGGTCCTGCGGCCCGTAGACGGCACGCACGGCGGGCGAGACGGCGAGGTCGCGGCTGCGGTCCACGTGATCTCCTTCTCCACGGTGAATGTGCGGTGCATGTCCGGTGCATGGGCCCGGCCCGGAGGTTCTCCCCCCTTCCCCGGCCGCTCAGTCCGCGTCGCCTCGCCCAGGGTGCTCGCCGTGCAGGTGAGCGTGGCCGTGCCCCTCCTGCCGCTCACCCTGCTCCGCGCCGTCCGGCGAACCGCCCATCATCCGCAGCATCGCCGGGCCGCCGGTGCGCAGGAACCGTACGACCAGCGCGGCGGCCAGCAGCAGGAAGGCGATGTTGAGGTACGTGGTGTAGTTCCAGCTGATCCCTTCGTCGGGGATCTTCGCGTCGGCCTGGTCGGGGATCAGCCCGAGGCCCCCGAAGACGAGTTCCACGACATAGCCGGCCACCACCATCGAGGCGTAGAAGGTGCCGAGCAGGAAGGCGGCCGTCCGGGCGCCGTAGTACTTCCGGTAGATGTTGAGGATCGGCAGGATCAGCAGGTCGGCGTAGATGAAGGCGATGACGCCGCCGAAACTGATGCCGCCCTTCCAGAGCACCACGGCCAGCGGCACGTTGCCGATGGAGCAGACGAACGACACGATGGCCACCACCGGACCGATCAGCGGCCCGGTCAGCTTGGCCGCGAGCGGATGGCCGGCCAGGAAGAAGCTCTGCCAGAAGTCGTCCGGCACCCAGGCGGCGATCGCCCCGGCGATCAGCAGCCCCGCCACCAGGTCGCGCAGGATCGCCGCCCACTCCATGACGAAGATGTGGGAGACGGACGTGAACCCGTCCCGGGAGAACAGCCGGCGGACGAAACCGCCCTCGCCGCCCACGGACATGTCCATCGCCGCGTGCCCCTCCATCGAGCCCGCCAGCCCGCGCTCGGCCTGCTCCCGTGCCTGGCGGAGCAGCCGCTCGCGCAGCAGGACGCGGAAGAGCACGGCGAGGACGACGATCATGACCGGGCCGCCGACGAACTCCGCCGCCGTGAACTGCCACCCCATCAGCAGGGCCAGGATCACGCCCAGTTCGATCACGAGGTTGGTGGAGGCGATCTCGAAGGCCATGGCCGCGGTGAAGTCGGCGCCCTTGCGGAACAGGGAGCGGGCGAGCGCGACGGCGGCGTAGGAACAGGACGAGGAGGCGGCGCCGAACCCCGCGGAGAGCGCGAGCGTACGGGGCCGGTCGTCCCCGAGCAGCCGTACGACCGTCTCGCGGCGCACCACCGCCTGCACCACCGCGGAGAGCGTGAAACCGAGGATCAGCGCCCAGGTGATCTCCCAGGTCATCGACCCGGCGATGGAGAGCGCGTGCCCGACCGCATGCATGGTGTCCGCCCTTCGCTGCCGATCGCGACCATCCGTTTATATACCCCCGGAGGGTATGCAGGCCAGTGGTGCCACGGTATCCGGGTGGTGGCGTCGGCGGCAGTAGACTCCGCCTCGGTCGCGAGGGACTCAGGGGGAGCGGCATGGTCTGGTCACGGTTGCGCCGCAGGCGGACGGCCCCCCGGCTGCCGCTGCCCGGCCCGTGCTGGCACCGGCGGCACACCCTGCGCACGGAGCGCCTCCTGCTCTACACCCCGGAGACCACGCTGGACCTCGCCGCCGCGGCGGCCGCCGCCTCGGACCCCGAGGCCCAGCGATGGCTCGGCTGGGGCGACCGCGTCGTCGCCGACGCGGACGTCCGCGAAGGCATACTCAGGCTGCTTCCCGGCGACACCGAGACCCTACGGAGGTCCCGGTTCCTCAGGAACCTGCTGGCCCAGCCCTATGAACCCCACTCCGACGAGGAGGAGTTGCTGGTCGGCGTACGCCTGGACGACGGCAGGTACGCCGGCTGCACGATGCTGCACCTCGGCACCGGGGAGATCGGCGGATGGCTGGCGCCCGAGGCCCGCGGCCAGGGACTCGGCACGGAACTGTTCCGGGCCGCCGCGGTCCTCGGCCACGCCCACCTGGGACTGCGGACCGTGCGAGCGGGACACGAACCGGCGAACACCGCGAGCGGCCGGGCCCTGGCGAAGGCCGGCTTCGTGGCGGCCGACGGACCGCCACGCCACACCCTCCCCGACGGCCGCGAGATCGATGCCCGCTGGCTCCAGCGCACGACGACGGCCCCGCTCACCCGCTGCCCCGGCGCCGCCCCGCTACCTGCGTGAGCCGCACCCCGGGCAGAAGGCCGCCCCGTCCGGCACGACCGCGGAGCAGGACGAACACTGCTGCGACTGGGCCAGTCGGTAGCCGCAGCCCGAGCAGAACGCGGCGCCGTGCGTCTCGGTCCGGCACTGCGGGCAGACCAGCTGGCGGGGCGTGGTGGGGTCGTAGCCCTGCCCGGCCTGCTGCCCCGCCGCGTACGCCCGCTGCGAGGCCATGTCGTTGAGGCCGCGCTGCTGGGCCGCCATGGCCTCGGCCGCCGTGTCCGGAGCGCACCGCAGACACAGGCCCTGGGCCGCGTTCCAGCAGCGCCCGCACACGTAGTCGGTGCAGCGCGCGCAGCGGTTGAAGTGCCCCTGCGTGTTGTTGATCGCCCGCTGGAACGCCTCGTCGCGGGCGCGCCCGTAGCCGGCCCCCGCCAGCCCGTCGGCCGCCGACGTCAGCCCGGTGCCGGTACGGCCGAGCAGCCCCCAGGCCACGTCGACCCCCTTGTGGAGCCAGGTGGCGGCCCGCTCCCCGGTGTACGGCTCGAACGGCGAGCGCCAGGTGTCGTAACACCGCGAGCAGGAGAACTCGAACTGGAACCCGGCACCGGTCCCGTTCCGCTCGCACAGGTCCCGGTAGTTGTTGCTGAAGTAGATCTCGGCGCTCATGTGGTCCCCCCACAGGTCAGGCCATCGGCACACATGCCGTACGACGCGGGGGAAACGGTACTGGTTCTGGCCAAAGCCGCCGAGTTCAGGCCATGGCCTGAGACGGTTGCCTCAGGCCATGGCCCTTCTCGGATCGGCTACCAGCCGACGGCCACCAGGAGCCACTGCGGGTCGGCGTGGGAGATGAAGGAGGACTGGCCCGCCACGTCGTCGTACGGGAAGCCGTAGGCGAGGTGGTTGATGGCGTTGTCGTGCCAGAACTTGGCGTAGTAGTTCGCCGGCGCCGCCGTGTAGAACTGGGCCGGGTCGGACTGCTGGGAGGCCGGCAGGGTCGCGACGTGCCGGTTGAGGGCGGCGCATGTGTTCGGGTCGGACGCCAGGGAGGCCGCGCAGCCGAAGATGTCGGAGGTGGCCGCGTTCACTCCCACCGACTGGGCGTACGAGGTGAAGTAGGTGGCGTTGGCGCCGCCCGCGCGGAAGCTCGGGTCGCTGCCGGGCGCGATGATCCGGTACGGGGCCTGGGTCTGGGCCAGCACGTCGAACTGGGACGGCACCGCGTCGATGAACCGCTGGAACGTGGTGGCGCGGTCCTCGGCGAAGGTCTGCCGGTTCTCGCCGACCTCGGTGTCGTAACCGTCCTTGCTGTGCAGCCGCATGGCCAGCTTCAGGCCGAAGGCGTCGACCCGGGTGGTGTTGCCGTTGAAGACGTTGTTCCCGACCGTGAACTCGATGAAGTCGTAGTACGAGCTGGTGGGCGAGCCCAGGTAGAAGTACATGCGGCCCGCGGAGTTGGCCGGCATGTCCAGGTAGGGCTGCTCGGCGATGGAGTGCGTCTGGCCGTTGAAGCTCCAGTACACCTGGCTGTCGGGGTACTTGCCGTTGGTGCGGTTGAGGATCTTCACCTCGACGGCGTTGTTCGCCGCGGGGATGTCGCTGGTGCTGCCCCAGAAGTCGTCCGGCGGGGTGGTGGACCCGGGGCCGTAGACCTGGAACTCCCACAGGGAGTAGCCGTACGGGGTGCCCCGCGCGGTGCCGTAGAGGCGGACGTAGCGCCCGCTGCCGGTGATGGTGAGGTTCTGGGTCCCGCCGGTGGCCGTGGTCGTCGAGTAGACGGTGGTCCAGGTGGTGGCATCGGCGGAGGTCTGGATCTGGAAGGCGGTCGCGTAGGCGGCCTCCCAGTTCAGGGTGACGCTGCTGAGCTGCTGGACGGAGCCGAGGTCGACCTGGAGCCACTGGGGGTCGGCGAAGGCAGAGGACCAGCGGGTGCCGGTGTTGCCGTCGACCGCCGCGCTCGCGGGGAAGGACGCGTTCTCGGTCGAGGAGGCGGTGGCGGGCCTGCCCTGGGACAGCAACTGGTCGGCCGCGTGCGCGGGCGACGGGGCGAGGGCCGCGAAGAAGGCTGTGATCAGGGCGACGACCAGGCCGAGAGCCAGGCGTGGGCGTACGGCGACGGTCGGTGGTCTGCGGGTGGGTGCGCCGACGGAACTCTGCATGCGAAGTCTCCTCAGGCCGGATCGGCGTGCGTGGGGATGGAGCAACAGCAGACGTGAGAGCGCTCCCTCGGGTTGTAGACCCGTCCCTGCCCGCCGTCAACAACTGAAGCCGAAATCAATCGGGTTGCGGCCCTGCGGACGACACGCTGCTGATTACGTCGCTGATGTCGCGCCCACGCCGCCCGCCGCATTCGGTTTCCGACCGTTCGAACGGCCCGGAGCCGGGCCGTTTTTACAACCCTTGACGCATCCGGTACGGACCTTTCCGTGCCGTCGTGTTGTCGCTGCGGGAGGCCGTCACGAACAGGCCGTGCGCTCCTCGGTCCTCACATCCCGGCCATACCGCCGGCGGTGAGCCCCGGAGCCAGCTCCGGGAACCAGAAGACGGCGACGGCCAGCGCGAGCGAGGTGATCCCCACGGCACGGGCCACCAGGGGGCCGGCCGGAGTCAGCTTCTCGGCGGTGATCACGCCGGTCAGGACCACCATGGCCCACACGTTCATCACGCCGAACGCCGCCAGCAGCACCATCAGAGACCAGCAGCAGCCCAGGCAGAAGGCCCCGTGGTGGGTTCCGGCACGCAGGTCACGGGAGCGCCCCGGATACGAGGCGTAGCGCAGCATCAGCCCGACCGGCGAGCGGCACTTCGCCAGACAGAGGTCCTTGAGGGGCGTGAGCTGGTAGACGCCGCTGACGACGAAAACGGCCGCGGCCACCGCGGTCCCCGTCGCGGCGGGGAGGCTCGCCACCCGGCCCAGGCCGGTGACCAGCCCGTACGCCAGCAGCCCGGCCGCGGCCCAGACGAGCAGGTAGGCGACCGTGAAAACGATCATGCGCGGTGTCCGGTGCACGGTGATGGTGCGTGCGTACAGCGCGGCGACGGGCGCCGTGCCGGGCAGCATCATCGCCGCCATCATCAGGGTCCACACGGCCAGGAAGGCGGGGAGGCCCAGCCCCATCGTGCCCGGCATCGCCGACATGCCGCCCCACCGCGTCACCACCCAGACCCAGGCGGCGGCCGCCGCGACCAGGAGCAGTCCGGCGGGGGCCACCCCGCGGCGGACGGTGACCGGCCGACCGGTCACGCGGACCACGCGAAGGGCGCCGAGTGCCCGTTGCCACCGGAGAAGTCCCACGACCGGCCGTACACGCCGCCGCCCCTCGACCGGATGGACCGGGCGATGGCCAGCGTGCTGTTCGCCGGGTGGAACATGCCGGTCAGGCGCATCACCGGACCGTCCTCGCCGAACTGCGGGGCGACCTGGTCCTCGATCTCGACGTCGATGACGTCGCCCACCCGCGCGGTGTGGCGGCGGCCGTCGTCGCGGTATTCGATGGGAACGCGCTCCACGCCGAGGACCTTGCCGATGAGCGGTGCGAGCGCCGCCATCGGCCCGCCGGCCTCGCCGGAGAAGATCCTGCCCAGGGCGTCCGCCTGGCTGTCGTCGGCCGACGCGTCGAGGTACAGCGCCACCTGCCAGCCGCCCTCGGCCATCACCCGGGGGGCGTCGACGACGAGGGCGACGCTGCGGTCGGAGACGTCCACGCCGTCCACGTTCCCGCTGTCCACGTGGAAGGCGAAGGTCACCTGGCAGCGCTCGTGGTCGGCCGGCGCGGTGAGGCCCGAGGTGGTGCAGGGGCAGACCACGTCGCAGTTGCAACTCTCCAGATAGGTGCCGTTCAGATTCCAGGGCATCGCTCTACCTCCCCTTCGGCGAAGGGAACGCCGCTGGAGGGCCCGTTCCATCCGGTACCGCTCTCCTCTTCAGGCTATTCCCGCAGCCCCCCGTCCCGCAGATCCACCGCCGACCGCGCCGGTGGCCTGCATAGACTCGCGGCGTCGGCGTCGGCGTCGGCGTCGGCGTGGTCGGTGTCCGGCGGTACGGCGCCGGTGGGCGGATGGGAGACGCGCCTGTGTGCACGGTGGATCACCAGGCTTCAGCGGCGATGGCGGCAGCGGCTCTGACGGCGGCCCACCCGCACCTGAGGCAGGAGGCTTCTTCGCATCCGGCACTGGAGGGGTGCGAGGACGTGGCGTGGTCGTCCCTTCCCGGCTGCCCGGTCGACGTCCCGGTCGTCCTGCGCGGGCTGCTCGATCCCGACGCTGCCGAGATGGCCGAACGAGCACTCGGCTGGTTCGTGATGTCAGGGCCGATGTCCATCAGCGCCACGATGCCGGCGGTCGTCCCGTACCTGCTGCGACTGACCGCCGATCGGTCGGTCCCGCGCCGGAAGGAGTTGTTCGACCTCGTGCTCCTGGCCGCCGCCCTGTCCGCACCGACCGACCCCGACAATCCGCGGCAGCCGGCGATCGGCGGCCTTGAGGAGGACCACCCTGAGCGGGCCCTGTGCCGAGCGGCGTTCGTCGCCGACGCGGACCGGGTGCGGCGTCTGCTGGCCGACGACGAACTGCTGACCGGCCTCGGCCTGGACGACGACGACCGGGCGTCACTCGTCGAGGCGGCCGGACTGTGACACGCGCGGCGCTCCCGTGCGGAGGGGGGACGGCTCAGTGGGTGGCGGTGGTGTGGAGGTGGTTGAGGGCGGAGATCACGGTGGTGCTGCGGTGCCAGATCAGCCAGCGGCCGACCTGCCTGCCGAGCTCGTCGAGTGCTGCCGACTGGGCGGGGGCGAGGCGGTGAAGGGGCTGGTCGTGGTGGGAGGAGACCATGCCGATGACGGTGCCTCTGGGGCTGAGCAGAGGTGCGCTGTGGCAGGCACGGCTGCCCGTCTGCAGGATCGTCTGCCGGGAGGCCTCGTCGAAGGTGCCGGAGGCGGCGACGTCCTCGACGGTGACCTGCCGGTTCTCCTCCGCGGCCTGCGCGCAGGAGGTGGTGGAGGTGTCGACGAAGGTGAAGTAGTCGGTGAAGCGTCCGTTCAGCCCGGTGTGGTGCTCCATGCGGAGCATGCCGTTCTGCACCAGTTGCACGTTGCCCATCTCTGCGCCGGTGATGTGCAGGGTGCGGTACAGGGCGGTCTTGAGGACGGCACTGTCGTCGGCCAGTCGTCGCTCGTCGGTGCGCAGCGCGGGCAGCGGAGGAGCGGCCGGCCGCGGTCGGCTCGGCACCCAGCTGGAGGCGCCCGGCCGGGGGGCGGGCAGGTGGACGGCCGTGTCGGCGAGGGTGTGCAGTTTGATGTTGAACCGCTGGGAGGCGCGGCGCAGCAGGTCGAACGCCTCCTGCTCCGAGGAGAGCCGGTACGAGGAGACACGTCTTCCCTCTTTCCCCACGGGCATGTTCGCCCGCGGTATGCGCCCCCTCACGCCCAGCCGCGTCGAGGAGGCCGGGTCCGGCCGCACGGGCTGCTCGAACCGATCACCGCCTCGTCCGTCGTCGAAGAGGGAACAGCCTTCAGCACGGTGTCGATCGGTGGGCCTCCCGTTCGACGCCTGGGTGGAGGCGCGATCCGCGAAGGCGAATCCGGACCGGCAGCGCCTCTGTGATCAACACCGCCGGACGTCCCAGGGAGGAATCATGCAGATCCGCGCCCGTATGAGCACGAGTGCCGATGGCTACGTGACCACACCGAGCGGGTGGCCCGCTCTGACCGCCGACCCCGCGTTCGTCTCCGGTGAGAGCCACGGCATCCGGGAGTTCCTCGAAGGCTGCGAGGCGGCGCTGATGGGCCGTACCACCTTCGAGCCCGCGCTGACCAACAACCGCTGGCCGTGGCCGGACCTCGACGTGTTCGTGCTCGGCTCACACCGTCCCGACGGCACCCCCGACCACGTCACCACCGACAGCGACCCGGTCCGGCTGCTGGCGAAACTCCGCTCGGCCAACCGGGGCGGCGACGTCCACCTCGTCGGGGGCCCGCGGACGATCGGGACGTTCCACGCCCTGGGCGCACTCGACACCCTCGAACTGGTCGTCCTGCCGATGCTGTTCGGCGGCGGGACGCGACTGACACCCATGCTCGCTCCCGACACCGGGCTCACCTTCCAGAGCGAACGAGCCCTGCCCGGCGGTTCGGTGGAGATCGTCTACTCCTGCCGCGGCAACCGCACCGAACTCCCCGACAAACCCGCCGGCCACTGAGGCTTCTGGATGCGAGGATGCGGCCGACGTCCCCCGGTTGTCAGTGATGGGTGGTCCGTCATGCCAGAAGGTTGTTCGGAATCACCAAATACCTTTCGGCACAGGCGTGTTGGAATGCCCTTATGGCCACTCCCGCTGACCGAACCACCCATCTGAGTCCGGACGAGCCCGAGCGCCGCCTGCGTGCCGAGATCGAGCGACTGAGAGACGAGGCGACACACCAGAGGGCACTCGCCCACCGCCGGGCCGAGTTCTGGACCAAGATGGACATCGCCCTCGGGTTCCCCGCGGCCCTGCTCGCCGGCACGGCGGGAACGGCGGGACTGGCCTCGCCGGACGCGCGCGTGCCCGCTGCCTTCGCCGCGCTGGCCTCCGCGGGGTTCGCGGCGGGAGCGGGCTTCCTGCGCAGCGACACCAGGCGCCGCGCCAACAAGCGCGCCCGGCACGCATGGGCCTCGGTCGAGGCCAGGGCCACGGTGGCACTCACCCAGGAGCACGTGACTCCCGCCGTCCTCCGCGACCTGCTGGAATGCCGCCAGGCTGCGCTGGCGGCCTACGACGGAGACGACCCTCGGCCGGAAGCGTCGTGATCCGCAGGCATCCCCGCCGGAACACCGGCTCGGATCCTGACCCCGGGGCGCCGGACGGCGCCGGTTCCGGGCGGCCGCCACCGAACTGGCTGTCCTGCGGCCGACCGCCTTGCACCGGGGCGCAAAGGTCTGGGACGGGAACCCGCTATGCCGGCGGTCGGCGTACCGCGTTGTCGTCCGTCACCTCGTACACGTCGATGCGCAGCAGCGTGCGAACATGCGCCGGAACGCGTTCGGCGGCCTTGACCGACGAGGACGGCACCACCAGCGCGTACCGCGTGTGGGGGTCCTGGCTCGTCATCCGCCGCAGCAATTGCCCGTAGGCGATGTCGGCGTCGATTCCCTTCTCGCTGGTGCGGCCCTTGGCCTCGCAGATCAGCCGCTCATCGCCACGCACGGCTTCGAGATCGGTCCAGCGGTCCGTGGGATCAACCGGTGTCCAGCCCTCCGCAAGAAGCCAGGTACGGAAGGCGTCGGTGACCCGGTCCTCGTCGCTGCGGCGTGCCAGGATCCTCCTCAGCGCGGCCAGGTCCGTCTCCTGGCTACGGCGCAGTCGTCCGCGACCGTCCGCATCGAGGTCGGCCGGCCGGATCACGATCAGCCGCAGTCCGTGCGCGGGAATCTCCGTATCACGCCGTGCGTCGTACAGCGCCCGCTGCTCGCCCCGGTGGACGCCGCTGACAGTGAGCCTGTCCGGCTTGTCGAAGTGGGGCGTGGGCTGGTCGTGCTGGAGTTCCCGGTACTCGACGACGAGTTGATGGCCGGGCCAGTAGGCGTCGACCGGCAGTTTGACACGTCGGCCGCCCACCCCGGGGTCGCCCTGCAGCCAGTCGAACTTGTGCTGGGTCAGCGCGGTTTCGCCGAGCACCTGGTCGCACAGGCCGACCACGTACGCCTCGTCACTGTCGTCTCTCGTTCCCATGAGCGCGCATCATGTCAGCGTTCGCAGGTTCATAGGCCGTCTTCATCGACGGGTTCGGGTTCGCGGGTGCAGTGGTAGCCCTTGCCGGCCCTCACCTGCCTGCGGGCAGCGGCCATCGGGGCCCCGTTCCGGGCTGCGCCGGTTGCCGGGATTTCGGCGGGTGCTGTGACGCGGGATCAGTCCTTGCCGACCTCGTTGTGCTCGCGTTTCCCCTTGGGGGTGTCCTGTTGCTTGTCCGAGCTGTCGTCTTCGCCGATTCCGGGCTGCTGGCCGCCCGTCGGCGGAGGGGTCAGGGTCGAGGGCGTGGCCCGGATCGGGCTCGTGGTGTGCGGCAGGTCAGTCGGTGGTGTATCCGCCGAGCTGCGGTCGGGGGAGAACCACGCGATGCCGACCAGCACCGCCGCGAGGAAGACCACCACGGCGGCGATCGCGCCCACCGTCCTCGACCTGTTCACGCCGAAGGCGCGGACTTCCGTTCGCTGACGACGTCGCGTCCGGTGGGCCGGAGCGGTGCCGGCGGCGGACGGGAAGGCGTAGGTGGTCACGGAGCCCGGGGGGACGTTCGTGTCGGGCCGTGTCCTCGCGCGTGCCCCCAAGGTGGTTGCATGCGGCTCCGGCGCGGGGCGCGGTGCGACGGCCGGGAGGGGCTCGGGACGCCCTCTCCAGGAGCCCGCGGCGAACCATTCGGCCGTCTGACGCGCCGTGGGACGGTCCTCGGGCCGCTTCGCGAGGAGACCGAGCAGGTAGTTCTCGAAGGCGGGCGGCAGTCCGATGCCCAGCTCTCGCGGCGGCACGGGGGGCGTGTCGAGGTGGTGGTGGAGGACGGCGATGGCGCTGTCGGCGTTGAACGGCACCCGTCCGGTGAGGAGTTGGTAGAGCACGCAGCCGAGCGAGTAGACGTCGGACGGCGGTCCGGCGGGTTGACCCAGGGCGCGCTCGGGCGCGATGTACAGGCTGGTCCCGACGATCTGACCGGTCGCGGTCAGCCCGCCACCCGGGTCGTCCGTGAAGCGGGCTATACCGAAGTCACCGATCTTCACGGATCCGACGGCGTCGAGAAGAAGGTTGCCGGGCTTGATGTCCCGGTGCACGACGCCCTGTTCGTGCGCGACGGCGAGCCCGGCGGCCGCCTGGGCGGCGATGCGGGCGACGTCCTCGGCCGGCAGGTATCCCGCCTGGGCGAGCACGCGGTGCAGACTGTCGCCCTCGACCAGCTCCATCACCAGGAACAGACGGCCCTCCTGCTCGCCGAAGTCGACGACGCCGACCACATGCGGGTGCCTGAGCCGGCCCGCGGTCTGGGCCTCCAGGCGGAAGCGGGCGGCGGCGGTGGGATCGGTGTTCTGGGCGAGCAGGAGCTTGACCGCCACCGGTCTGCCGAGCATCTCGTCGTACGCCCGCCAGACCTCTCCCATCGCGCCTCGCCCGATGACGGTCTCCAGCCGGTACCGGCCCGCTATCAGCACCTGTTGCTTCATCCTCACGCAGTGAGACGACTTGACCGCTGTCGGCCACGCCCCTCTGGGGGAACGGGTGTTGGTGGGATGCCGCAGCTTCCTCACTCTACTGGCGGGCCGACGACGATCAGCCACGATCAGGACTCCCGGGCCGGGCCGACCGGAGTGGCCGGGCCGACCGGGGCGTCGGCCGACGGCGACGCCGGGGGTACGCCTTCTCAGGGTTCAAAGCGTGCTCATGGCCCCGTCACGTGGAACCGCGAAGGTGCCAGGCACACTCTGCGTGTTGAAGTCCCTTTGACACGAGGATGAGCCACACATGATCACACTCACCAAGGAAGACGGCCCGGCAGACCTGGACGGCGTGACCCACCTGGCCATCGGGGTCTCATGGGATCCCACCGCCGGCAGCAGCGGCGGGATGCTGGGCAAGCTGCGCCGCCAGAGCGGCACCGACCTCGATCTGATCGCCATCGCCATGCAGGGCGGTGACCCGGTGCGCCTGGCGGGTCTCGACTCACTCGACCCCATGGGCAACGGCTCGTTGGTCCACAGCGGCGACAACCAGACCGGGCGCGGGGACGGAGACGACGAGACGGTGACCGTCGAGTTCGCCCGGATCCCGCCCAACATCACATCGATAGTGTTCGTGGCCGCCGCGTACAAGAAGGGCAGTTCCTTCCAGAAGGCGCGCAACATCAGCTTCAAGGTCTACGACGCGACCGGCGGCAGCTCCCAGCAGGTCGCCGACATCTGGCCGAGCCTGCTCACCCAGGACAACGGATGCGCCGTGGCCAAGGCACAGCGGGTCGGCGCCAGTTGGAAACTTGAGGTGATCAACGTGACGGGAAAGATCAAGCAGGGGGACGAGCACGCTCTGATGCGTTTCGCTGCCAGCAAGTAGTACGACTCCGAGGCCCGGTACCCGAGTTGTATGTGGCGGAGTCGACGAGGGTCGGTTGCGCGGGGCCCGGGGGCGGCGGGGTGGTCCGCTCCCCCGTCAGCCGGCAGAGTGGCGCAGCTCATGCGCTGAGGGCGGTGTCGTCGGATCCGGCTGCCGGACTCTGGCTCAGCGGCGCTGCCGGGCGGTCCAGGCCACGGCCTCCCCAGCGCATGGCGTCATCGCCGTCCGCGCCCGCACCGCCCCGGCGAAGCAGAACGAACGAGGCCGGCTACCGCGCTTCGCGCCATCACAGTTACTCAGCGCGGCCGCTCCCCGGATGCCCAGGACGGGCGGGGGAGAGGATGCGACGCTGGAGTGAGGGGCCCGCGAGTGGAGGTCCGAGTGCGTCTCATCCGGTCCGGGCCCTCTGCTTCGGCCTGGCGACCATGTCCCGGTGCGGCTCCACGGATGCGACGCGGAATCGTGCGGTCAGTCTGTGAGCCCGCCGGCCGGGGCACCGCTCACCGAGCGTCGCCAGGCGGCCTTACCGCGTGGTTCCGGCCCGCCGGGACCAGGACCGCGCGACCAACCGGAAGGCAGGTGCGTCCCATGCGCACGTCGACCCGTATCGCCGGTGCCCTCACCGGCCTGACCCTCACCCTCGGTGGTGCGGTCCTCGCCGCTCCCGCGGCCCGGGCGGACATCCCCGCCTGCACACGGATGGCCGAACTGGCCGGTGCCACCGCTTCCGACTCCGTCACAGCGGCCTGCAGCCGTGGCGTGGTCGGAGACCTGCAGAGTTGTGTGACCGGGCTGACCGGGGCCGGAGTGGCGGGCGGCGCCGCGACCGGTGCCTGCCGGGCGGCGGCCCACGAACCGCGTTAGAGGACCGCGCGCGGCAGCCGCCCGCCGGCACCGGTCGGGCGCGGCGCCCAGCCTCGCCTCGCCTCGCGGGCCTCATGCGGAGCGCCCATGCTGAGTAAGAGGGCGCCGTCGTCTGGAGACTTGTCCTTCCCGAAGGCCGAACGAAGGCGCCTGAGAGGAGTCAGCGCATGCGAAGAATCCTGGGCCTCGCCCTGGCCGCGGCAACCCTTGCCGGCGTGAGCGCCGTCGGCGCTGTCAGCGCCGGGGCCGCCTCGTCTCCGAACATCTCCAGAGACGACTGCACGGCCGCCGGCGGACAGATCGTTTCACGCCCCTACGACGGCTACGTCTGCGCGCTGCCTGACGGGACCACGCAGGCGATCCCTTGACCGGCCGGCGCACGGCTGGGCAGCAAGTCCGGCCGGTGCACCCGGCGCGGTGGGTACGGAGTGACGGCACCCGGTCCACCGTCGGGTGGATCGCCCGCGCCCGTCTCGACACCGCGGCACTCGCGACGGTGGATGCCGCCCGTCTCGAAGCACTGTCCGCATCGAGGCGGCCCTTTGCCGATGCCCTGACTCATCCCACCGTTGAAGAGGTCCAGCAGGTCATCCCGCTCCAACCCGTCTGAGCCAAGGCCGACCCCGCCGGCATCGCCGGCCGGCACGCGGCCCACGGCCCTCTCCGGGGACCTACGAGACGGCGCCGTAACAGCACGACCAAGGAGCCGACCGGCACGGTGCACCCGCCGGTCGGCTCCGTCGTGCCCCTCGACGACCCCGGGGTGACTCCGTCGTTCGGCCCATCAAGGGCACCGGCTGCAACGCCGAAAAGGACCGAGCGGAGTCGCCCCACCCTCGCGTTCCGTCATGCCTCCGCGCCCCAGGCCGCCCCGATGACGGCGGTCCCGTACCCCGGCCGACAGGCCCGGAGGAGATCCCGCATGCGCGTCTTCCTGCCCCTGCCCGCCGTCACCACCGCCGCGCTCCTGCTCGTCACGGTCACCGGCGCGACTCCCGCCGCAGCACACCGGAACTCCGACGACACCCCCCTGGTCAAGGTGTCCCACGGCGACCCGTACGCGAAGTGCACCATCGGAGCGAGGTCCCCCGACAGCATCGTCTACCCGGCCACCGAGGTCGAGCCGTACCTGTCCGTCGACCCGCTCGACCCCAAGCGCGTGGTCACCGTGTTCCAGCAGGACCGCTGGAACGACGGCGGCGCCCGTGGCCTGGCGGCCGGCTGGACCACGGACGGCCACACCTTCCACCAGAGCACGCTGCCGTTCAGCCTGTGCGCCCCCGGCGGCGCGGACTTCGAACGGGCCACCGACCCCTGGGTGAGCACCGGACCGGACGGCACCGTCTACGCGAGCGGGGAGGGCGTCGACTTCACGAAGAGCACGCGCACCGCCCTCCTGGCAGTCACGTCCCGCGACGGCGGCCGCACTTGGCAGAACCTCACCACCACGCACGTCGACGAGCAGCCGTTCTTCAACGACAAGCCCTCACTCACCGCCGACCCGATCCGCAAGGGCACCGCCTACCAGGTCTGGAACCGCCTCGACAACGACCCACCCGGCCCCAGCTCCCTCGACGGTCCCGGCTTCATCTCCCTCACCCGCGACGGCGGCCGCACCTGGAGCACGGCCCGGCCGTTCGTCGACACCAGCACCGTGCCGAACACCCAGACCATCGGCCATCTGATCGTCGTCGACCGGCGCACCGGCACCCTGTACGACTTCTTCGACCGGATCACCTACTCCGACGACCTGAGCACCGTCGTCGAAGCCCGCTACGAGGTGGTCACCTCGACCGACGCCGGAGAGACCTGGAGCGCCCCGGTCACCGTGGCCCGGGACACCTCCGTACCGGAGGTCGACCCGCACGACCCCACCAAACTGCTGCGTGACGGGACCACCCTGCCGAGCCCGGCCGTCGACCCCAGGACAGGCACGCTGTACATGGCCTACGAGGGCTCGGACTTCTCCGGTGGAAAGTTCGATGCCGTCCAGCTGGTGCGGTCCACCGACGGCGGACGCACCTGGGGGACCCCGGAGCTGATCAGCTCCAAGGGCGTTCCGGCCTTCTCACCGTCGATCGCGGTCGCCGAGCGGGGCACGGTCGCGCTCACCTACTACGACCTGCGCTTCCTCGAGCCAGGCAACACCACCACCCTGCCCACCGCCTACCAACTGGCCACGCTGCAGCACGGAAACCCGAAGCTCCGGACCGAACGACGGATCTCGCGGGTCTTCGACTGGCTGCAGGCGCCGTTCTCCGGGGGCTACTTCCTCGGCGACTACCAAGGCCTGGCGGCAGCCGGCGAGGGAGTACGGGCGGTGCTCACCGAGACCCACTCCGGCGCACCACAGAACCGTACGGACGTGTACACCAGCAGTCTCCGCACCGGCTGACCGAAGCGGACGCCGTCGGCCGGCCCGGCTCCCAACTCGTCGACAGTTGCTTCCCTGCCGACTCGGACCTGGCGTGCCCGACGGGTCGGCACAGTCCCTGCGACTCGCCCGGCTACGTCGCACGGGAGCGCCCCGCGGCGCGTGGCTGCGGGGCGCCTTGTGGGGGTCAGTCGACCTGCTCCCCGTCGTGCGTACCGCCCTTGCAGAGGTTGCCCGGCTCATTGATCGCGGGAATTCCGCCGCCCTGCCTGCACTCGGAAGGGGTGACGTACGATGGGGCACCCTGTGCGGCGGTGGCGGTGGCGGCGCCTGTGAGGCCGAGTCCGGCGAGGGCTGCCGTGGCGATGACGGCGGCGAAGATTCGTCGAATGCGCATGTGGTTCCCTTTCACGGATTGCCTCGGTTGGGGCACTAGTCAGCTTGATCTTCACCCATGTGGGTGGCACGTCATGTTGGGCCATTCGGGTGACGGCGCTGCCGGGTACCGATCGCTCCAGGGCTGACACCGCATGGGTTGCGCCACACTCACAAGACCCTCGTGAGAGATGCACTCACCGGGATGTGGGAGGAGGCGTTGGACGCGCGCCGGGCGATGAGCCCCGGCTCGCCCGTGGCTGCCTTGGACGCGTTGCTGAGGGCTCGCGGGCAGGGCGCCGGTCTGGAGACGGATTCCAAGATCTTCTCCAGTTTTTCGCCAGAGAGCCCCCGAGGAACAGATCAGGCCCGGTGCTGATCTCTCAGCACCGGGCCTGACCTGGTGTTTCTCTGTCGGGGTGGCGGGATTTGAACCCACGACCTCTTCGTCCCGAACGAAGCGCGCTGCCAAGCTGCGCTACACCCCGGTGTCGCTGCTGTACTGCTTGTCGCGGCGACGTCGTTTACTTTAGCCCACCGGTGGCCGGAGACGAAATCCGGTTTAGGGGCGGCGGCCGACCGGGTTCGGGCGGGCGTGGTCCAGGGCTACCAGGAGGACTGCCAGGGCGTAGCAGGCGAGGCCCAGGAGGAGGGCGTTGGCGAGGATGGCGCGGTAGCTGTGCTGCTCGGCGTCGAGGAAGGGGTAGAGGTAGCGGCCCGGCGTGCCGGGGAGCAGCAGCTCCGCCCGGACGAGGGTGAAGGTCAGGTAGGCCAGGGGGTACAGCATCCACGCCGGCGTCTGGCGGAGGTGGAGGCGGGCCGGGGGGGTGAGGACGAGCCAGTCCAGGAGTGCCGCCGCGGGGGCCGCCGTGTAGAGGAGCTGCAGGGCCAGCCACTGGCCGTGCCAGGCCACGGGAAGGTGCGTCGAGCCCGTCATGGAGAACGGGGGAGTCGTGTGGCCCAGGAGCAGGTGGTAGACCAAGGACGAGACCACGGCGCAGAGGAGTACCGCGCCGGTCAGGGACGAGGGCAGGGGGCGGGCCGCCTGCCAGGCTCGGCGGGCCGAGGCGAGACTCACCAGGGTCAGGAGCACCGCCGCCTGGACTCCGAAATAGCTCAGGATCCGGTCCGGGCTGCCCAGCAGCAGCTCCAGCGCCACGCCCGCCGACGCCAGCACGGCCGTCAGGAGGCGGAACACCGCGGTCACAGGGCGGCGGACGGGGGCGACCACCGCCGTCGCCGGAACGTATCCGGGCATGAGTACGGGCGTGCCCGGGACCGCGGGGAGGTCGGGGATGTCCCTGGGTATCGGAGGAGTCGTCATGCCCTCAAATTAGGGAGAAAGGGGCATGTCCGGCATGTTGGTCTACGCCGGGTGGGTTATTCCGTCGGTCGGGTCCCCTCCGGTGCGGGGCCCGGGAGGGGACCCCGCCGGCTGAGTCCCCTCCTACTTGCGCCCCACCAGCGTCAGCAGCGTCGCCTCCGGCGGGCAGGCGAAGCGGACCGGGGTGTAGCGGTTCGTGCCGCAGCCCGCCGAGACGTGCAGGTAGGACGTACGGCCCTCGGCCGTGTGCGTGGACAGGCCCTTCACCCGGTCCGCGTCCAGGTCGCAGTTGGTGACCAGGGCGCCGTAGAAGGGGACGCAGAGCTGGCCGCCGTGGGTGTGGCCGGCCAGGACCAGGGGGTAGCCGTCGGCCGTGAAGGAGTCCAGGACGCGCAGGTACGGGGCGTGCACCACGCCCATCGAGAAGTCAGCCGTACCGGACGGGCCGCCCGCCACCTGCGGATAGCGGTCGCGCTTGATGTGCGGGTCGTCCAGTCCCGTCAGCTCCACCGAGGCGCCTTCGATCTTCAGGGTGCCCCTCGTGTTCGTCAGGTTCAGCCAGCCCGCCCCGTCGAAGCCGTCCCGCAGGTCCTGCCAGGGGTTGTGGATCGCACCGACGACCGGCGGGTTGCCGTTCAGGCCGTGCTTGCCGCTCACCTTCTCCAGCAAGTAGCGGGCGGGGTTGCGGGGCTTGGGGCCGTAGTAGTCGTTGGAGCCGAAGACGTACGCGCCCGGGAACTCCATCAGCGGGCCCAGCGCGTCCAGGACCTCGGGGATGCCCTCGGGGTCGGACAGGTTGTCGCCCGTGTTGATCACGAAGTCCGGGCGCAGGCCCGCCAGCGACTGCAGCCAGCGCTGCTTCTTGCGCTGGCCGCTCACCATGTGGATGTCGGAGACCTGGAGCACGCGCAGCGGGCGCATCCCCGGCGGGAGGACCGGGACCGTCACCCGGCGCAGGCGGAAGGAACGGACTTCGAAGCCGGCCGCGTACAACACACCCGCGGCGCCGAACGCCGCGATTCCCAGGGGTACTCCGTATCGAGCGCGCATATGACCATCGTGTCAGACCGAGCCGGCGCTCAGAGACCGGGCGGTACGTGAGACGGGTAAATGGGCGGGCGTCGGGCGTGCGGCACCTGCGACAATCGGTGCCATGACCACCACGCTCAAGTCGAAGCTGCAGGACGACCTCAACGCCGCGATCAAGGGACGCGACGAGCTCCGCTCGGCCACGCTCCGGATGACGCTCGCCGCGATCACCAACGAAGAGGTCGCGGGCAAGGAGAAGCGTGAGCTCTCCGACGACGAGGTGCTCAAGGTGATCGCCAAGGAGGCGAAGAAGCGCCGGGAGGCGGCCGAGGCCTTCACCCAGGGCGGCCGTGCCGAGAGCGCCGAGCGGGAGAAGGCGGAGGGCGAGGTCCTCGCCGGTTATCTGCCCAAGCAGCTCAGCGACGCGGAGCTGGAGGGGATCGTCGCCGCGGCCGTCGAGGAGGCGAAGGCGGCGGGCGCCGAAGGGCCGCGGGCCATGGGCGCCGTGATGAAGATCGTGAACCCGAAGGTGGCCGGCCTGGCCGAGGGCGGCCGCGTCGCCGCCTCGGTGAAGAAGCGGCTCCAGGGCTGAGAGAGCAGCAGGCGGTACGACGGTGGGGCCGCACCTCTTCCGAGAGGTGCGGCCCCCAACAGCGGCGGCTACCAGGAACTCGCCGGTTCGCAGGCCGTGCCCCGGCTGGCGCGCG